>JALYMX010000163.1 GCA_030773495.1 Actinomycetota bacterium
GCCTCCGACGGCGCCGTGGCCGCCGCCATCGCGGCGGCGACCGCCTCCGACGGCGCCTTGGCGCTGGCCACGGCGGCCCTCGCCGTGGCCTTCGCCTTCCTTCCCGAGACGGGGACGTGGTTCGTGAACGGGCCCGCCTACCCCAACGAGCGGCGCTACCTGCTGCGGGCCCCGGCTCCGCTCCTGCTCGGCGTCCTGGCCGTGGTGTGGGCACTGGCCGTCGGCCCCCTGGTGGCCGGGCCGTTGCTCCTGGCCGCCGAGCAGTGGGTGGCCGGCGGGGTGGTCCTCGCCGTCGGCCTGCCCCTCGCCGTCGTGCTCCTGCGGGCCGTGCACGGCCTCGCACGCCGCTGGGTCGTCTTCGTCCCCGCCGGCCTCGTGCTGCACGACCCCATCACCCTGGCCGACCCCGTGCTGTTCCGCCGCCAGGTCGTGGCCTTGCTGGGCCCCGCTCCGGCCGGCACCGACGCCACCGACCTGACCCAGGCGGCGCCGGGGCTGGCCCTCGAGCTGGCCCTGCGCGAGGAGGTGCCCGTGCTGCTGACCAAGCCGGGGCGGAGGCCCGGCGAGGCCGCCTCGCTCACCCGCCTGCTGTTCACGCCCACCCGCCCCGGGGCCGTCCTCGCCGAGGCGAGCCGGCGGGGCCTTCCGGTGGGCGCCCCCGCGCGCCGGCCCGGTGGACCGCTCTCCGATGTCTGAGGCCCGCGTGCGGGCGTCAGGCGTCACAGAAGCGCGAGAAGGTGGCGACGGCGGCGCCGAGGACACGGTCCCCGTCGTAGAGGGCCACCGTCTGGCCCGGCGCCACCCGTCGCTGCGGCGACGAGAACCGCACGGCGTCGCCCGTGAAGGTGGCGGGCAGCGCCGGGCCGTGGGCGCTGCACTGGGCCAGCACCGGGCTGCCGGCGGCGACCGGCTCATCCACCCACGTGAGGGTGGTTGGGTCGAGCTCGGCGCGCTCGGCGAGGACGTCGGCCGCCGTGCCCACCACCACGGTGCGCTGGCGGGTGTCGACGGCCAGCGCGTACCGGCGCCGGCCTCCGCCTCCGAGGCCCCGGCGCTGGCCCACGGTGACCAGCTCGACGGCGGGGACGGCGCCCACCTCCTCGCCCGTGGCCGCGTCCACCACCCGTGCCGGGTGCAGCTCGATGCGCTCGCCCAGGAAGGCCTCCCGGCCGCCGCCGGACGTGATGAAGCACACGTCCTGGCTGTCGGGCTTGGCGGCGGTGCGCAGGCCGAGGGCGGCGGCGGTGGCCCGCACCTGGTCCTTGGTCAGCTCGCCCACCGGCAACAGGACCCGGGCCAGGTGGTCCTGGCCGAGCATCGACAGCACGTACGACTGGTCCTTGGCGGCGTCCGCGCCCCGGCGCAGCTGGTGCCGCCCGCCGGCGGAGGTGACGCGGGCGTGGTGCCCGGTGGCCACGGCGTCGAAGCCGAGGACGGCGGCGCGGGCGAGGAAGCGTTCGAACTTCAGGTGCCGGTTGCACTCGATGCACGGGTTGGGGGTGCGGCCAGCGGCGTGGGCGGCCACGTAGGGGCCCACCACCCGGCCCTCGAAGTCGTCGCTGAAGTTGAACACGTGGTGGGCTACGCCGAGCTGCTGCGCCACCCGCCGGGCGTCGTCCACGTCGGCGACCGAGCAGCAGCCCGAGTCCGAGGCGCCGCCCCAGAGCTTCATGGTGGCGCCCACGACGTCGTGGCCGGCCCGGCGCAACAGGGCGGCCGCCACCGACGAGTCGACGCCGCCCGACATGGCCACGAGGACGCGCATCACGCCCCCCGGGCTCGGGCCACGGCGGCCGGGACGACCTCGAGGGCGCGGTCCACGTCGGCCTCGGTGGTGGTGACGCCGAGCGACAGGCGCAGGCTGCACAGCGCCTCGGCGCGTCCCACCCCCATGGCGGCGAGGACGTGGGACGGCTCGAGGGCGCCGCTGGCGCAGGCCGACCCCGCCGAGGCGCACACCCCGGCGTCGTCGAGCAGCACGAGCAGGGCCTCGCTCTCGGCGCCCGGGAATCGCAGGTGCAGGCTGCCCGCCACCCGGTCGGCGCGGTCGCCCGTCTCCACGGCCCCGGGGACGGCGGCGAGCAGGCCGTCGCCCAGGCGATCCCGCAAGGCCCGCACCCGGGCGACCGTCGTCTCCCGGCACGCCACCGTGGCCCGCATGGCGGCGGCCATGCCGA
>JALYMX010000164.1 GCA_030773495.1 Actinomycetota bacterium
CCAGCCGGCGGACGGCGGGCTCGACGGCGAGCGGCATGCCCACCTCGCGGTCGCCGAGCACGGCCACCAGGCGGTCGCCCTCGACGGCGAGGTGACAGGCGGCAGCGGGGCGGCGACGCACCGTCGAGGCGTCGCCCACCCGCTCGGCCAGCTCGAGTTGGCGCAGGTGGCCGGCGAGCACGGGGGGGCGGGTCGCCCAGAAGCGGCGAGCGACGCGGCGCGCCACCTGGCGCGGGTCGACGCGGCCGAGCCACTCCTGCACCTCGCGCAGGTGCTCGGCCACGGCCTCGGCCAACGCCTCCTCGTCGCGCGCGTAGCCGACGGCGAGCGGACGGCGGAACGCGACCTCCTCGACGGCGCCGCGCAGCACGTCGGAGGACACGTCGGCCCACGTGGTGGCCAGGACGCCGACGGTCACGTGCGCGGAGACCCCGTCCTGGGCCCGCGCCGAGTGGGGGAACCCGCGGGGGACGTAGAGGCAGTCGCCGGGAGCCAGCTCGACGGACAGGAGGGCGTCGGCCGGCGGACCCATGTGCGCCGACCACGGCTGGGACCGGACCGGCAGCTCGACCACGGGCGGGTGCACGTTCCAGTGCTTGTGACCGGCCACCTGGAGCACGAACACGTCGTGGGTGTCGTGGTGGACGGCCAGGCCGCGGGCGGCCGCCGGCGTGATGTAGGCGTTGGCCTGCACGGGGTGCGTCAGCTCCAGCTCGAGCTCGCGGCAGAAGCGGGTGAGCGGCGGCCACCACCGGTGCAGCGCCTGGAGCACCACCGTGGCGCCCGAGGAGAACTCCTGCCAGATGCGCCCGGCGTCGCCCACCCCCGCCACCTGGCGGCCGCCGAGCATCATGGTCCGGGTGTAGCGGGAGGGGTCGAGGGGCTGGCCGTCACGCACCAGGCGGATGGTGGGCGAGCGGGGGAGCGACGACGACACGATGTGGTCGACGTCGTCGAGCGAGAGCAGGTCGGCGAACGCCGCCTCGCCGGCGCGCCGGTGCAGCGGGCGGCGCGCCCAGTGGTCGGCCAGGAAGCGTGCCGGATCAGCGACGCAGCGCGACAGGGCGGCCGCCATCCCGCCCTCGGACGGGCTAGGCGTCGCCGCTGTCGCTGGTGTCCGCCGGGTCGCCAGTGTCGGCGGCGTCGCCGCTGTCGCTGGCGTCGTCGGCGGTGTCGGTGACGTCGCCCTCGTCGGCGGTGTCGGTGGTGTCGTCCGTGGTGTCGCCGCCCCCCTCCTGGGCCGTCGGGAAGGTGGTGACGATGTCGTCGTCGGTAAGGCCTGAGATGGTGCTCGCCATGTCGCCGGACTCTAGGCGCGGCTCGGGTCGTTAGTGTCCGTGGCCGTGGACGACAACCTCACGCGGGCCGAGGCGGCCCACCGCGCCAGCTACACGTCGCGCATCTCCTACGACGTCACGCTCGACCTCACGGGCGACGAGCACACCTTCGTGAGCGACACGACGCTCCGCTTCTCGGCGAACCTGGTCGGCCAGCCCACGTTCGTCGACCTCGACGCGGTCGCCGTGCGCGAGGTCACCCTCAACGGGCGGGCCCTCGATCCAAAGGCGCACGACCGAGCCAGGGGCCGGCTCCCCGTGCGCGGCCTGCTCGCCAACAACGTGCTGCGCGTGGTCGCCGACTGCGCCTACCAGCACACCGGCGTGGGCCTGCACCGCTTCGTCGACCCCGTTGACGGCAAGGTCTACCTGCACACCCAGTTCGAGCCGTTCGACGCCCACCGCGTGTTCGCGTGCTTCGACCAACCCGACCTGAAGGGCTCGTTCACCCTCACGGTCCACGCGCCCGACGACTGGGTCGTCGTGTCCAACGGCGGGGTGCGGGACCGAGACGGCGGGACGTGGCGGTTCGAGCCCACGCCACCCCTGCCGCCGTACCTGGCCGCGGTGGTGGCGGGGCCCTACGCCGCGGTGTCCGACCGCCACCGGGACCTGGAGCTCGGGCTGTACTGCCGGGAGTCGCTGGCCGCCCACCTGGACGCCGACGAGCTGTTCGAGCTCACCCGCCAGGGCCTCGACTTCTTCGAGGCCGAGTTCGACTGCCCGTACCCGTTCACCAAGTACGACCAGCTCTTCGTCCCCGAGTTCAACTTCGGGGCCATGGAGAACCCGGGGTGCGTGACGTTCAACGAGCGGATGGTGTTCCGCTCCCGCGTCACGGATGCCACGCGCGAGCGCCGGGCGTCGACGCTGCTCCACGAGATGGCCCACATGTGGTTCGGCGACCTCGTCACGATGCGTTGGTGGGACGACCTGTGGCTCAACGAGAGCTTCGCCACGTACATGGCCACCCACGCGCTGGCCAGCGCCACCCGGTTCACCGACAGCTGGGTCCGGTTCTCGGCGGAGACCAAGGCGGCGGCCACCCGACAGGACCAGCTCCCCACCACCCACCCCATCTCCGCGGACATCGTCGACACCGAGGCGGTGCGGCTCCACTTCGACGGCATCACCTACGCCAAGGGCGCCTCGGTCCTCAAGCAGCTGGTGGCCTGGGCGGGGGCCGACGCCTTCCGGGAGGGGGTGCGGGGCTACTTCTGGCGGCACGAGTGGGGCAACGCCGAGCTGGCCGACTTCCTGGCCGCCCTCGAGGAGACCAGCGGTCGTGACCTCGACGCGTGGTCCAAGGAGTGGCTGGAGACGGCCGGCGTGAACACGCTGCGGGCCGACGTGGACGACGACGCCGGCCAGTACCGGGCCGTGGACATCGTGCAGGAGGGCCAGCCCGGCCACCCCACCTTGCGGTCCCATCGCGTCGCCATCGGGCTGTACCGGATGACGGGCGGTCGCCTCGAGCGCGATCGGCGGGTGGAGCTGGACGTTGCCGGCGAGCGCACCGAGGTGCCCGACCTGGCCGGCGAGCGAGTGGCGGACCTGCTCGTCGTGAACGACGACGACCTGGCCTACGCCAAGGTCCGCCTGGACCGCCGCTCCCTCGCCACCATCGAGCAGCACCTGAGCGCCCTGGGCGACAGCCTGGCCCGGAACCTGTGCTGGTCGGCGGCGTGGGACATGGTGCGCGACGCCGAGCTGGCCACCCGGCGGTTCGTGGAGCTGGTGGTGGCCCACGCGCCGGCCGAGGCCGACGACGCCACCCTCGAGCGGTTGCTGGCGCAGGCGCAGTCCGCCGTCGACACCTTCGGCGACCCCGGCAACCGGCCGGCGACCCTGGCCCGCATGGCGGCGACGGCGAGGGCGCAGCTGGAGTCGGCGGAGCCGGGCAGCGACCGCCAGCTGGCATGGGCCCGCCACCTCGTCTCCGTCTCGGCCGGCCTC
>JALYMX010000165.1 GCA_030773495.1 Actinomycetota bacterium
GCCGAGCAAGGCAGTTAGACATCGGGCCGGCTGCGCGAAGCCGTGCCGCCCTGGCCGCCACCGTTCGAGGCCTACCGCCGGCGCGCTGTGGTCAGTAGCTCGGACCCGCGCAGGCGGGCAGCCAGCGCAGAAAGCACTCTTCGAGCGCCTCGCGTTCAGCGGGCGTACGCGCCCGCTCCGCAGCGTCGCCGACGCTCTGGAGAGTCTGCTCGCTCTTTATCCACGCCATCAGCTCGCCCGAATTGGCGTTGGCCGTGGCGCTGTCGGTGTGCCAGAAGGCGTTGCCGATCTTTCCCTTGGCAATCGAGCGGAGATTGCGTTGGAGGAAGCGCTCGAAGTTCAGGCTGACGGCGGGCCGGTCGAATCGGAGCCACTCTTCGAGGTACCACTCGAGGGTCGGTTCCACGAGCGCGACGGCGCACAACGCCGCGTCAACGGCACACCCATCGTCGTCCGGCGCTTCGTTGGCGAGCCTTTCTCGCCAGAGAGCCCGGAGAAACCGACGAAGTGCCGCCTGTTCGTCTTGTGGCCACTGCGCCCAGGGCCGGCAGCCAACCTTCTCGTCCAGGTTGATCCTCTCCACGACGACCTCGAGGTCGGGCCAATCGAACCCGTCCCCTGCCGCGATCTCGAAGATCCGGGGTAGGTAGTGCTTGAACACCTCGAGCGTTCCGCCTGTGAACGGGACCTCGGCAGCGACGTTGCTGATCTCCGTTGGCGCCAGGGCGTGAAGTGGGCGGGAACCGCCCGGGGCCGGGACGCGCACAGAGCCGCGCACCTCGCCCTCGTGGAGCTGAAGCGCCCCGTCGCCGCCCCAACAGCACTCGCAGCCTTCGATGAAGGCAGGGCGGGGGTAGTCGGCGAATGCCGCGTAGAGCTCGGTGACCGCCTGCTGCAGCTCTGGACCCACTCGTTCAAGTGTGCCGTTCCCGAGGCGAGACTGCGCATGGATTCCAGCGGAAGGTTGCCCGCCGAAGGACCGGGATGGACCTGCCGTCGTCGTCCGGTACGAGCCGGCAACAGGCGGCCCATCGGTGCATGGCTTCGAGGTAGGCGACGTACCGATCACCCCAGGGTCTCGAACCGGCAGCAACTCGACTGTCCCATCGCAGCGCGGCGAGAGATCGCCAGACGCGAGCGTCGAGGATGAGCGGCGCCAGCCTGACCTCCGTGCCGAGCATCGAGGCCCAGAACCACTTCGTGTAGAACGCCGGGCCCACGCCGCTCAGCCGGAAGCTGATGTATGCCGCGCGGTAGTTCATCTCTCTGCAAAGCGCGTGAGTGGCTTCCAAGGCAGGCGCTCTCGTTCAGCGGGGCCCGATGGTGCACCGTGGCGTCATACGAGACGGACGGCGTCGAGCTCCTGGCGGCGTGCGGCGAGCTCGACCTCGAGGGTCTCGTGGCGAAGCGGTGTGCTGCCCCTACCGATCCGGCACCAGATCGCGCGACTGGATCAACGTCAAGACACCAGTGGGCCGCAAGAGCTAGTCGCGTGCTCCAGCGACAGCCGCTCCGACGCCGTGGGGCGTGGCTCGGAAGTGGGTACACATCGTGGATGCGTTCGATGCTCTCCGTTCTGTCGGTGAGCTTCGCCATCGTGGCTGCTGCGTGTAGTGGAAGCGCACCGCAAGGCGGTTCGAGGGCGGTCGCCGTCGACACTCCTGCCTGCGAGCGCCTCGCAGAAATCATTGCTACCGGTCTTCCTGTTGAGGAACTCGCAGCCGGGAAGCTCGATCGGTTGTGGGTTGACGTGAAGGCGCGAGCCACAGTCATTGATGCGGCTCCCAGCGCGGAGATTCCCCTTGGGGCGCCGAGCGTCGGGAACGCCGAGCCTGGACGTCGGACCGTCTTCATAGCCGGTGAGTCGCGTGCGACGGTCGACGAGTTGCGTCGCATCCTTGATCGGGAGGCAGGTGAGCGGGATCTGCGCATAACCGGTGAGGTCCGCCAAGGTGATCCTGGGCAACTCGTTGCTTTCGATGTCGGCTACGTCGATACCGCCGGGCACACTGGGACCTTCAGCGCGCGCTCGTGCTCGAACGGCGTGTCACGTGTGGCGGTCGAACATCCGGTTCGCGAGGACACAGTCGGCCGCTGCATGGAGGATCGGTTCGCAGGGGCATGTCGGGCGGTCCTCGCGGAACTGGAAGCCACCAGTCGGGGGCTGCGCCGGTCACCACTCGATCGTGAGGACGCGATCACGGTAGAGGTGCTCGCAGACGGGCGCGTCGCTGGGGAGCACTCGATCGTCACCGAGATCGGCGGCCTGCGCCTCGCCGCTGCCGACGCCATCCGTGCCTTCACTGACGCGGGCTGGGAGTGCGTCGAACTGACCCCACGGCCCGAACTCCCGGCTGCGGCGCCTCAGGGCGCATGCGTTGACCCCGCCTTCCTTGGGTCTGTCGCGTCGCCGATCACGGCTCGGTTCCGCAAGACCGGGGCGATCCCGTTGGTAGGCGAGTTACAGGTCAGCTCTGCCGGGTCTAGCGCGACTGTATCGGAGCGCCGGATCGCGACGGCGACTCCCGTCGGCTGACACCCTTCTTTCGGTCAAGAACCGGGTTCGGCGACGGCCACGACGCGGCGCCCAGCGATTGCCTCCACCGGAGGGCTGAGGCAGATGGGCGTCCGCTGAGACAGCTCCGTCGCGGGACGAAACTCGTACTCGGATGCGACCAGGCGGTTCGGTGGGAGAGGTCGGGGGGGGCGTGAAGGATACAGGTCCCCTCCTCGCACGCCACCGCGCAGCCGCCGGTGGAGAGCTTGACGTAGGCCGCGCCGGCACCCTGCTGGCGCAGCGCCTCGGCAGCACGCAGGGCGCCCTCCGGCGAGGCGGCGTCGATGCCAGTGAGGCCGTGTGCCTCACCGTGGTCGGGCGTGACGTGGTCCACCAGTCGCAGGAGGTGGTCGGGCAGGCGCTCGGCGGGCGCCGGGTCGAGCACGACGACGAGCCCGTGACCGCGGGCCGTGCGCACCGCCCGGTCGACCAGCGACGCGGGCACCTCGAGGTCGACGACGAGGACCGATCCCGGCGGTGCCTGCGACACCTCGTCGGCCACCCGCTCGCCCTCCTGGGCCCACGCCTCGTTCGCGATGAGGGCGAGCACGATCGTCTTGTCGCCGTCGGGGGTGACGAGGATCGTCGACAGCCCGCTGGGTCCCGGCGCCCGGCGAACCCCGGCGAGGTCGACGCCGGCCCGCCGCGGGCCGTCGAGGGCTTGGTCGGCCAGGTCGTCCTCGCCCACGCAACCGAGCAGGCGCACGGCAGCGCCCAGCCGGCGGGCGAGGACGGCGACGTTGGCTTCCTTCCCACCCGACGTTCTGAGGAGGTCGCGCGCCAGGCACGTCCCCGACCCCGAAGGGGCGGCATGGACGCGCTACTGGAAGTCAGCGTTGATGCTGCCCAGGGAGACGATCACGCCGAGGTGCCCTGTTCCTCTGACTCCGAGCGTGGTCAGTCCTGGTTCCGAGCGATGGCCTGGGCCAGCTCCTGCTTCGACATGCTCGATCGCCCCGAGACACCCAGCTCAGCCGCCCGGTCGTAGAGCTCCTTTTTGGAGTGGCCCTCGACGTCGACACCCCCGGCTGACTCGCCGCCGCCGCGCCCCCGCTTGGCTCGCTCGTCGGAGGGGCCCTTGCCCTCCTTGGGCTCCCAGTGGTCGCCGACCTTCTCGAAGCTGTGCTTCAGCGCCGAGTACGCGGTGCGGTGCGCCCGCTCCTCCGAGTCGTACTGCTCGTGAGCGGACTCCAGCGTCTTCGCGAACGTGCGTTGCGCCTTCGCCGGCGAGCGCTTGATCGTCCCGGGAAGCTCCTCCTTGCTGTCCTTTGGCATGCCGCTCCTCCTCCTCGTCGCTTCTTCCTCCACCGCTCTTTCCCCGGCGGGCACGACGAACCGCGAGCGGCGCGTGCGGCTGCTCCTCGGCAGGCCGGCAGCTCCCGGTGTTGGGAGTCGGTCCCCGGCAGGTGCAGGTAGCTCTCCACCCGCTCGAAGCCGTTCACCTTCCTGCACGCCCGCTCGAGCTCGTGGACCTGCTCCGGTGTGCGAACCTGGGCCCGCAGCGTCGCCACACCGTCCACCACGTCGACGGTCACGTCAGAGGTGTCGAAGTCGAGGTCGGCTTGGATCTCCTTGAGCTTCTCGGCCACGGCCCGGTCGTCGGCGGGCGTGAATGTGCCCGCTCCCTTCTCGATGTCGATGATCTTGTGCCGTCGCCGCCGCTCCTTCCACCCATCCCTCGGCGTAGCGCACCGAACGCTCCGCGTCGCGCTTCTGGCGGCGGATGGCGGACGCGCCTGGTCGCCGAGACGAGCCCGCCGCCCGCGCCCCTGCTGTACGTCGAACAGGGCGTCGGCAGCGCCGGCGGCGACGAGCGCGGACGCCGCAGGCAGCTTTGGAGATGCGGCGCCGGGGCGGAGGAGGGGCAGGCCAGGCGAGCTCGAAGCGCTGCCGGGCGACGACCTCGCCCCGCGGCCGGCGACCATCACAGGTGTGGGAGCACTGTTCCTCCCTCCGTGGAGCGTCCGGTACTCGATATGGCGGGGGCCAGTGCCGACAAGCGCGCAGGGCGGACCGCGGCGTTACGGTGGTCGCGGCCCCGACGAAGCCGAGCGAGCCGTGCGCCCGGCGTGGACGGTGAGCATCTCGCCCACCCGGATGCACTCGACCAGGCGCTCGTGGCGGTGGACCACGCCGGCCGGCCAGACTACCGAACGCACCAGCTCGCCCTCGACACGCGCCCCGGCGCCGACGACGCTGGAACCGCCCGAAGCAGTGAGGTTGGCGGCCAGGTAGTCGGGCGGGGTGCCGCAGTCGAAGTAGGGGCCCGGGGCGGGCACGAGCTCCAGGGTGCCCTCGACCCACCGCCGGCCCCAGCACGCCTCGTACAGCCCGGCGGGGGTGGCAGGTAGGCGTCGCACCTCCGTCCAGGGCATCAGGGAGGCGCCGCAGTGGCGCCACCGCCCGAAGTCGCCCCGGCCCGGGTCGTCCACCACGAGGAGGCGCACGCGCTCGCCGTCGCACCCTGTGAGCAGGCGGGAGAGGTCGACGCGTTGCCAGGCGTCGGCGTTCACCACCACCGTCGGCCGCCCCTCGATCCAGGGGCGGAGCCGGCCGAGGGCGCCCGCCGTGCCGAGCGGCTCGGATTCCTCGATCGAGAGGTGCACACGCCCGGCGAGGTGGGCCTCGAGAAGGGCGCGCCCGTGGTGGACGTTGACGGCGACCCGGGGGGTGAGGGGCCGGACCCGCTCGAGGGCGAGGTCCACGAGGGGGACGTTGCCCACCGGACAGAGCGCCTTCGGGCGGACGTCGGTAAGGGGCCGCAGGCGCGTCCCCGCCCCGGCAGCGAGCACGACGGCGGCCAGCTCGACGCTCACCCCGCTCAGTCCTCGGCGGCGGGCGGAGGCGGGACCACGCCGAGGCCCTCGCCCAGCGGGAAGAAGGCGGGGCAAAAGGGGGCGGTCCCGTCCTCAGCCGACAGCGGCGCCGCCAGTCGCTCGGTCAGGGTCCGCACCTCCGTAAAGAGCGCGACGCCGATGCCCGGCACGCCGCCGACGGGGCGAGAGCGGTCAACGCGACCGCCGGTCGAACGACTGGAAGGCGGCGACGGTGGCAACGCCGTAGAGGGCGTGCGGTACGACGTCTGCTGCCCAGCTCGACGCCGGCCACTTCCGCGGGTCGGTCAGGCCGAACCCCACGAGGGGAGCGTCGGCACCCGCCATCGCAGCCGCGCCGAGGAGGGCACCACCGGCGACGACCGACCGACGGAGCACGCCGGGCACGAATGCTGCGCAGGCGGTGGCGACGCCGACGCCGGCGCCGTAGCCGAACAGCGTCCCCACGGCCTCACGTCGATTGGTCGTCGCCTGGTCGTCGCCCTGCAGGTCCACGCCGACGAACCCGGCCATCTTGGCGGCGGCCTTCGCCGGCATCTGACTCGCCGGCCGCCCCCGCACGAGCATGTCCGTGTAGGTCGCGACTTGCAGCGCGAGCGTTCCCACCGCGCCCGCGAGCGCTCCCCGGCCCAGATCTCCCACGTGCATCTCCTTCCCGACGTGCTCGGACGGATCGTCCTACCCAGCGGCTGCGGGCAGCGCACGCATGGACTCGAACAGGCAAGAGTCGAGAACCTGCTCGAGCACACCCATTGGAGCGCAACGGCGCCCCGCACGCGATCTTTCGTTCGCCTCGTCGAGGGGCTCGACGGCGATGTCGACGGACGTGCGCGACTGCTAGGTTCCGGCGATGCTCGGAGTTCGGCCACTCGCTCAGAGGGTAAGACCGTGGGCCCGGGCGTGACGGACGCGAGCGATGTTGTCCTTGTTGTCGCCGTGTCCCGATGTCACCTCGACGCCCTTGTCGAGTTGTACCGAAGGCATGCACCAGCGGTCTACGCCCTGGCACGGAGGCTGAAGATGGATCAATCGTCTGCCGCGAGGGTGGTCGATGACGTCTTTCTCGATCTGTGGAGACGAGCGGAGGAGCTCCAGGAGAAAGACGGGCCGGTGCGATCCTGGTTGATGGCTCAGGCCTACAAGACCGCGGCGGAGGAGTTCGTCTCGGCGCCGTTGCGCCGCCGTTGTCGCCCGCGCTCCGCCGGCGCATCCGTCGTCGCTCACCAGAGCTCAGGCCTCGACACCATCACCCCCGACCCGGCAAGCCAAGTGCTGTTGTCTCTGCCGGCCGAGGAGCGTGACGTCGTCGGACTCGCGTTGTTCCCCGGCCATACCTACCGTGACGTCGCCATGCTCCTCGGCCAAGACGAGGCCCTCGTCAGGGACAGGATGCGCCTCGGGCTGTCGCGGGTCAGGGAGACCCGATCCACCTAGCCGGCCTCCCGGTCACCCTTCGCGACACCCACTGCCGACCAGCCAACCTGGCAGGCAGCGATTGGCCGTCTCGGGCGATCAGCGACGCAGGGAGATCTCCCCCCCGCCGCACGTCGCGGCGCCACCCGGCGTCGGCCCGCCGCCGCACTCGATGCGTGCTGCTTCGAGGCGGAACCGGGCGCGACGGATGACGGGGGGCGACTGGGCGAGGTCCTCCGGGTAGCGGCGCAGATCGTCGCTGCGGCCGAGCACGGCGACGTCGGGTTCGAGAACGGGAAGAAAGTTCCCTAGTGTCTTCCTTGCCAGAGCCATCCGCGCCGCGCGGAGACGCCATAGTACCGGCGGACGGAAGGAGATTGTCGTGTCGTACCAGTATCGGGGCCAGACCATGGACAAGGGCCAGTCAGCCACGCGCCGTGGCGCATCCTCTCGACGCGATAGGGACCGAGGCGGTCGCACCCTGCTCCAGGTGTTCGCCGCAGCCATTGGGTTGGCCTTCCTTCTGGTCGGGGTGGGCGGATTCATCCCCGGGGTCACTTCCAACTACGACGAGCTGACCCTCCTCGGCACGGACTCGAACGCCAAGTTGCTCGGGCTGTTCCGGGTGAGCGTGCTGCACAACATCGTCCACCTGCTCTTCGCCATCGGGTTGGTCGCCGCAGCCCGGGCCAGCTGGTCCAAGCTGTTCCTGTTCGGGGGAGGCATCCTCTACCTCGGTGTTGTCGTCTACGGTTTCGTGATCGAGGAGTCCAGCGACGCCAACTTCCTGCCCATCAACCGCGCCGACAACTTCCTCCACGTGGGGCTCGTCGTGGTGATGATCGCCCTGGGCCTCGTCGGCGTTGCCGCGGCCCGGCGGGCGGAGTCGTAGCTCGGCGACATCGTGCGGGCGGCGAACCTTCTCAGTCGTCCAACGCCTCGGATGGGCCGGCCGGCGGCACGTGCCCCTGTGACAGGAACGAGTTCAACGCCAGGACCGGAGCGCCGACAACACGTGACGTGGCCCGGTCCTTTCGAGGGATCCCACAGCGCGAGGACGATGCGACCACCGCTGTGACGCGGCAAGGTTGGCTCGGGGTCAGGACGTCCGGGACCGCCCCTCGGCCGTCTCGTCGGGAACCGAACGCGACCGCTTCGAGCTCGCCGATGAGCTGGCGAACGCGACGGACATCGTCGAACGCGGGCTGGGAGCCGCTCGAGTTGTTCTTCCGTGACGAACCTGGTCACCGGCGACGCGACCCAGGCCACTGGAGGCGAGGGCGGCGGCACCAAGCCTTGAGGGCGACCCTCGCGCCGCTGAACCGCTCGGGCGGGAACGGGACGGCCACGGCCGAGGCGAGGGACGGCAAGCTCACGGTCACGGTGAGCACGAACGGAGTGTCACGAGGGCTGCCGCACGCCCAGCACGTTCACATCGGGGGCAGGAGCGAGTGCCCGAGCTCCGACGCCGGCAACGCCTCGGAGCCCAGGGACCTGATCAGCACCGCCGAAGGGCAGCCGACGTACGGCCCGGTGAAGGTGTCGCTCACGACCGAGGGCCCCCGTTGGTGAAGACTCCGCGTGAGGTGCCACGGAACGGTGAAGACGAGTGAGCACCGAGCATCTCCCGGGCCTACCCGGAACGATGGCGTGCGACCCGCTGTCGTCGCGGGACAGTGTTCAGCGAAGAGTGTCGGCGCGACGCGGTTTCCCGTTGACGGGTGGGGCGAGGCGACGCGGCACCGTCTGCGGCTCGTCGAGAAGGTGACCGAGGACGGCGCCGTACGCGACGTGGGCTCCGAGCATGGTGAACACGCGGCCGTTCGAATCGCGCGTGGGGAAGGGCAGGATCCCGAGCGCAGGGATCCATCCGGCGTAACTGGCCGTGTAGACCGCGAGGCCGTGGACGACCCCTGGCCCGACGCCGTGCGTGAAGCGAAAATGCGCCTGCAGCTCCGCCAGCATGGCGCCGGCAGCGGCGCCGAATGCCAGATGAGCCACAGAAGCAACGGCATGCTCCTGCGTCTCGCCGCAATCAGCGCCTGCCGCGCTCGCCGCCTCCTCGACAACACGCTCGGGCGGTTGCTCGCCCATCGCACCGAGCCGTTGCGACGCCAGCATCACGGCGCTCATCGGCACCGTCGCCACCGCACCCGCTCCGGCACCTCGGACGAGTCGACGCAGCAGGCGAGACACGCCACTGCTCTGCCCGCCAGGTTCGGCCGAGAAACCGTCGCCTCTCGCCCCGAGTAGGCGCGTAGCCGTAGTGAACGGAGAAGGGGGCTCGTCATGAAGGGTGTCAGGTCACCCCCGGACACCGTCGGCGTCGGGGCCGATCAGGTCCCGCATCATCGCCTTGAGCTGGCGGAGCAGCGCCGCCGTCCGGCCGGCGGCTTGACGTGCGGGCGCGGGCGCGGTTGACGGGCCCGGTCAAGAGGACGTTGTCGGCGGGCGTCGATCGAGTGCACCAGCACCGAGCCGAACACCGTGGCCCGGGCGACGGTGAGGTCGGCGTGGGCGAAGGCGTCGCCCGGGCCGCGGACGGCCAGCGCTCGTCGTCGGTGGCGTCGACGATGGGGCTCGCGGGGCGACTCCGCCTCGCAGTCGTGGTCCAGCCTTGCCCGTTCCACCACGACCTTCGGTTGTCTCCGTCTTCGGCGGGACGCCCGGGACGGGACCGAGCGTGCGGGCGAGATCCGAGGCCGAGCGTCAGGACACGGTGATCGTCGTGAGCTCCTTGGGTGGCCCCGGCGCCTGCTCCTCCTCGTCGGTGTCGTTTCGCCACGAGGAGGTAGGTCCCCGGCGTGAAGTCGAGCGCCAGGTAGAAGGTGTCCACCTCCCGCAGGTCGAACCCGGCGAAGGGGAGGTCACCGGGAACCTGGGCCGCCGCGTGGGTCGGCGGCGGCCCTTCGCCCTCGAAGAGCTTGCTGAGCGCGTCGTTCAGGTCGGCGTAGGTCTTCCCGGGCGCCGGCTTGCCCAGCCCTGGCTCGAGCTGCTCGCGGTCCGGTGCCGCCTCGAACTTCAGCGTGCGCCGCCCCGCCGTGAGCGTCGTCCGCCCCTCCGGCGCTCGTCCCCTGGCCAGCCTGTAGGTGGCGTCCGCCGACCGCTCCGGAGCGTCGCCCTCCACCACCTTCAGCTCGTTGACCATGCCCTTGGCGAAGTGCGGCGTCCCCTCGCCCTCGGTGGGGATGAAGCAGATGAGGGCAGAGTTGCCCGGGCCGAAGGCGGGCACGGTGAGCTCGACGGCCTGCCCCGGGCCCATGATTGGGGCCGGCGCCGCTCGCCGGTTGGCGGCAACGCTGACCGGCCGAGGGCCCATGCCAGTTCCACAGGCACAGGCGCGTGCTGTCAGCAGATCTTCAGGGCCAGCTTCAGCGAATCTTCAGGTCCGTGGTCGATACTCACCTCGTTGCCGGGGGAGCGGGCTTCCCGGTTGGGGGGTTGGGACAGCAAGGCGAGCAAGGCAGCCGGCTCTCGGGCCGGCTGTCTTCCCGCTTCTGACGACGGGGACGAAGGGCGCGAAAGCCCGATCGGGCCCCCGCGCCGACGCCGTGGGAACATCTCCGTCGCTCGCGACGTTCTCCGAACGCTCACCGTCCTCGCCAGGGGTCTCGGGAGCTGCGAAAGCGAGGTTGCCGGAGGTGGGTGTGGCGCACGCGGTGGCCGAGTTGGACGACGCCGGCCTGGTCCGCGCTGTGCAGGACGGCGACACCGAGGCGTTCGACCTGCTGTTCCGCCGCCACTACCCCACCGTGCGGCGGGTGTGTGCCCGGCGCATGGCCGACCCCGAGGAAGCCGACGAGGTGGCCCAGGCCGCCTTCGTGCGAGCCTACGAGCGCATCCACCACTGCACGGGCGATCGGCGCTTCGGCGCGTGGGTTCAGGTGATCGCCTTCCGGCTGTGCGCCGACGTGTACCGGGCTCGCCATCGCACGACGCCGATGGAGGACCCACTCGGCGAGACCTCGGCGCTGGGGACGAACGAGTGCGAGGACGCGCTGTTGCGCCGCGAGCGGGCGGCCGAGGTCCGCCAGGCCCTCGCCGCCCTGCCCACCCGCCAACGCGAGGTCATCGTGGCCCGGGACGTGGAGGGCCGCCGTCCGCGTGACATCGCCGCCACCCTGGCCGTCTCGGTGGGCACGGTCGACTCGCTGCTCATGCGGGCCCGCCGGCGCATGGTGGCGGCCTGCCAGGCCACGGGCACCGAGCACGGAGGCGTCTCGGCGTCGGTGAGCACGGCGTCGGTTGCCGTCACGGCGCTGGCTCACGAGCGGCCCTTGGCGCGCATCGCCGACACCGTGGCGTCGACGCTCACTCGGGCCATGTCCGGCGTGGC
>JALYMX010000166.1 GCA_030773495.1 Actinomycetota bacterium
AGGTACAGCCGCGTGGCGGTGCGGGACATCACCGCCGGCATGGCGGTGCTCATCCCCCGCGGGGAGAGCCGCGACGAGCTCTACCACCGGCTGCTCCACGCCGCCCACCAGGACGTGGACGTGATGGCCGTGCAGCTGATGTTGCGCCGCTTCCGGATGGCGATGCACGAGCTGTACGACCGGTTCGGCAGCTGGACCAACGTCGCCCGGGAGCTGCGGCAGCGCGGCAGCAGCGTGCAGAGCGGCAGCAGCTGCGCGGCCTGGGCCAGCGGAGAGGTCATCGCACCCGAGGACATCAACGACATCCGGCGGGTGGGCCGTCTCACCTGGGACGAGAACTTGCTCGTCGACCGGACCTGGGAGCGGATCGGCACGATCGCCGAGGAGCTGCGGCGGCTGCACCGCAGCCTCGGCCGGCTGCTGTCGGCCGCGATCGGTGAGGTCGCCGCCGGACGGCCCGGATCGAATCTCGATCACCTGTCACAGGTGTGTGGTGGCATCGACACCACGGAGATCCTCGAGGAGTTCGAGGTTCGTCAGGTGCGCGCCGTGTCCGCGCCCACCACCGTCCCGAGCAGCCAGCTGCGGCGTCTGCTCACCCCCGCTGCCGGCGCCCGCCGGTCAGCCTGAGCAGAGGAGCCCCGTTGTCCGTACCTGCGTGGCGGCGACCGTCAGCGCCCATGGACGCCTCCAGCCGCAACCGCCGGGAGGCGGCCGTCGTCGACTGGCTCATCGACCGGCTCGCCGTCACGCTCGCCGACCGGGCCGGCGGCCGGCACGCGCCGCCGTGGGAGCCGAAGCAGCACGTCCTGCTCGGCGTGCTCGACCCCATTCGGGTGCAGCCCGCACCGGTCACCACCGGTGAGGACGCGGCCGGCGGCGACCCGGACGCGGACTTCGGCGACGACGGGGTGGTGACGACGGCGGTGGGGCCTGGCGACGACGCCGCACTGAGCGTCGCCGTGCAGCCCGACGGCAAGATCCTGGCCGCCGGCTTCACCACGGCGGGCAGCGACTCGGACTTCGCCGTGGTCCGCTACCACGCCTTCGGCACGGTCGACGACAGCTTCAACGCCGCCGGCACGGCGACCACCTCGTTCTTCGAGGGGGTGGACGGCGCCCGCGCCCACGCCGTGGCCGTCCAGCCGGACGGCAAGATCGTGGCCGCCGGAGCGGCGCGCTCGTCGACCGACGGCTTCGCGTTGGCCCGGTACCGCCCCAGCGGCTTCGCCGACGACACCTTCGACCGCGACGGGAGGGTGTTCACCCCGCTCCTCCCCGGGCGCGACCACGTCGTCCACGCGCTGGCCGTCCAGCCCGACGGGAAGATCGTGGCTGCCGGCGGGAGCTTCCGCGCCCCGCGCACCGACGCCGACTTTGCTCTCGCCCGCTACCGTGCCGACGGGAGCCTCGACGCCAGCTTCGGTACTGCCGGGACAGTCGTGACGGACGTGGGCAGCGGTGCTGGGAGCATCGCCGCCGGCGAGGAGCCCCACGCCCACGCCGTCGCGCTCCAGCCCGACGGCGGCATTGTGGCCGCCGGCAGCGCCCTGGTCGACGGGAACCTCGATTTCGCCGTCGTCCGCTACACGCCCTCGGGGACACCGGACCCGAGCTTTGGTGGCGGCGACGGCATCGTCACCACGGCGGTGAGCCCCGGCGACGACGAGATCCGCTCCCTGGTGGTCGGCGACGACGGGCGCATCACGGTCGCCGGGTGGAGCACCGGTGGCGGCCCCGGCGACTTCGCCCTCGCCCGCTACGCGTCCGACGGCACCCTCGACCCGACGTTCGGGCCGGGGGGGACCGGCACCGTCGTCACCGCCCTCTCTCCAGGTGACGACCGGGCATCGGGGATGGTCGCCGACGCCGGCCCCGGCCTCGTCGTGGCCGGGGAGACCACGGTCGGCACGAGCCGTGCCATGGTCGTGGCCCGGTACGGCGACGACGGCAGCCTCGATCCCGACTTCGGCACCGGCGGACGGGTGATCGCGCCGGTGGGGGCGGGTGACGCCCTTGCCACGAGCATCGCCACCCGTCCCGACGGCGCGCTCGTGGTCGCCGGGTCGGCGGAGGCCGCCCCACCGGCGACGGGCAGCGACTTCGCCGTCGCCGGCTTCCTCGGCCTGCCCGTCCTCTCGGTGGACGAGGTGGCCGTCACCGAAGGGAACCGGGGCCAGGTGGCCGCCGAGTTCAACTTGTCGCTCTCCTCCCCGGCCGGCCCCCGCGGCGCCCAGGTCAGGTTCAGCACGGCCGACGACACGGCGACCGCCGGGGACGACTACGTGGCGACCGATGGCGTGGCCAGCATCGCGGCGGGGGAGACGGCGACGACGGTAAGCGTTCCCGTCCGGGGCGACCGCCGGGACGAGCCGGCCGAGCGCTTCGTCCTGCGCTTGTCCGCGCCCCGCGGGGCGATCCTCGGGGGGCCGGAAGCCCTCGGCGTCATCACCGACGACGAGGAGCTGGTCATCGACACCGTCGCCGGCGGGCCCCTCCTCATCGACCGGGTCGTCGTATTCCCCGGCGCCGACCCCGACGACGACGACGTCCTGGTGCGCCTGTGCGCCGACCCCCGCCGCTCGCCCTGTGCCGACTTCTCGGGTGCTCCGCCCGGCACCGGCCCCAACCCCCGTGTCGAGCAGGGCGTCTCGTTCCTCGCCGGGCGTCCCGAGCCGGACTCGACCACCGCCGTCCGGTCGCTCCCCGGCGGAACCGGGCTCGACGTGGGGTCCGGCCTGGAGATCGAACTGGCGACGCCGGCGCCCGCCGTGGAGCTGACCCTGGCCCATCGCATCTCACCGCCGCGGGTCATGGCGGTGACGACCGCAGGGGTCGCCCTGTCGGTCGCCACGACGAGCGGTCCGCCGGGTGCGCCCAACGCCGTGCGGGTGCCCCCGGCACCGGCGTCGGGCACGGCGCAGCAGCCCTTCGCCGTGGCCGCCGCCGACCGGTTCGTGTACGTCGCCGACCCCGTCAACCACCTCGTGCGGTTCATCGACCCGTTGGCCAGCGCCGGCAACGGCTGCCCGTGCGAGACCGTCTTCGCGGGCAACGGGGCACGGGGCGGCGCCGCGCCGGGCGCCGATCCGCTCGCCACGGAGCTGGGCGGTCCCTACGCAATCGCGCCCCGCCGCACGGCAGCGGGGGTGGTGGCGGACATGTACATCGCCGACACCTTCGGCCACCGCGTCCTCCGGGTGGCGCCACCGGCGCCCGGCGCGCCCCCGGGGACGGCACCGAAGGTAACCGTCGTGGCCGGCACCGGCGCCTTCGGGTTCGGTGGCGACGGCGGGGCGGCACCCGACGCGCAGCTCAACTCCCCGTATGGCGTCGCTCACGACGAGGCCCGGAACGTCACCTACGTGGCGGACACGCTCAACCACCGCGTCCGCGCCGTGCGAGCGGACGGCACAATCACCACCGTCGCCGGCGACGGCACC
>JALYMX010000167.1 GCA_030773495.1 Actinomycetota bacterium
GGCCCGCGTCGGCCTCCCCCCGCCCGACCCCGGCGGCCGAGCGGCGGGCGACGCCCCGCGGCCCGGTGGTCGCCGTCCTCGTCGCCGTGGCCATCCTCCTCGTCGCCGTGGTCGCCGCCCTCTCCCGCCCGGGTGACGACGACCCTCGCCCGGCCGCCGCCCCCCCGGCGCCCACCACGACGACTCCGAGCACCACCACCGCCCCCAGGTCGCGCCGCACCACGGCCCCGGCAGCCCCGCGTCAACAGGGCGTGCCCGCCGACTGGACCACCTACACCGACCCGAAGACGGGCTACGTCATCGGCCGGCCACCGGGGTGGGAGGTGCGCCCGCTGGACGGCACCCGCACCGACATCGTCGACCCGTCCACGGGGTCGTACCTCCGGGTGGACTGGACGGACACGCCGGGCGACTCCCCGGTCGCCGCCTGGGAGGCGCAGTCGCGCAGCTTCGGCTCTCGCCATGACGAGTACGTGGAGATCCGCATCGAGCCCACCACCTTCAAGGGGTTCGACGCCGCCATCTGGGAGTACGCCTACTCGTCCCGGGGAGCCCGCCTGCACGGCATCGACCTGGGCATGGTCACCGGCAGGTACGGGTTCGCCCTCAACTTCCAGACCCCGGAGGGGCTGTGGGAGGCGTCCCAGCCCACGTTCGAGGCGTTCAAGGCCTCGTTCGTCGCCCCCCGCTGAACCCGGGACGGGCCGTCGCCGGCAGGGCAAGCTGGCGCCATGGACGACTGGCTCGACCGCTTCGCCGACGCCGTCGGCGTGCCCCGCTTGGACGCCGCCGAGGTGGACGCCCTGCTCGACCTGGCCCGCGTGGTGGCCCACGGCACCGAGCGGAAGAACGCACCCCTCGCCGCCTACCTGGCCGGGCGGGCCGCCGGCCAAGGCGCGTCACCGAACGACTCGTTGCGCGCCGCCGGCGCCCTGCTCACCCGGGAAGGAAGCTGAGGCGCACCGTGCGCGAAGGGTTGTCGGCGTTGGTGTCGACGAGCACCACGCTCTGCCAGGTGCCGAGCGCCGGCTGCCCAGCCACGACGGGCACCACCAGCGACGGTGACACCAGGACGGGCAGCAGGTGGTCGGCGCCGTGGCCGGGCGAGCCGTGGCGGTGGCGGTAGCGGTCGTCGCGAGGCAGGAGCCGTCCCAGCAGCTCGTCGAGGTCGGGTTCGGAGCCCGACCCCAGCTCCATGAGGGCCACGCCGGCGGTGGCGTGGGGGGCGAAGACGCTGAGCAGCCCGTCGCCCTTGCCCTGGCAGAACCGCGTCACCCCGTCCGTGAGGTCCACGACCTGGCGGCCGGAGGTGTCGACATGCAGCTCGGAGGTGTCCACGGCTCACACGGGCGGCTGCGGGTCGTACTGGATGTAGCGCCGCACGTCGCGCGCCCGCTCCTCGGAGTGGAGGCGGCGCACCAGGTGAAGGGCCATGTCGATGCCGGCGGAGACGCCGGCGGCGGTGACCACGTCACCGTCGTCCACGAAGCGGTCGTGGGGGCGTGGCCGGATGCCGGTGCCGAGGGCGGCCAGGTGGTCGAACGACGACCAGTGCGTGGTGGCGGGACGGCCGTCGAGCACGCCGGCGTCGGCCAGCACGAGCGCACCGGTGCACACGCTGGCGACGAGGACGCCGTCCTGGTGCGCCCCCCGCACCCGGTCGCGGACGGCCTCGTCGCCCAGCAGGGCGCGGGTGCCCTGCCCTCCGGGCCACACCAACGCGTCGAATGCCGGCGCGGCGGCCCAGGTGTGGTCGGCCAGCACCCGGGCGCCTTTGGCGCAGGCGATGACGCCGTCGCTGTCGCCCACCGTGAACACCGTGGCGCCGTCCTCCGGCCACATGCGGGCCCAGCTGGAGAGCACCTCCCATGGGCCCACCCAGTCCAGCTCCTCCACACCGGTGAACAGCGCGATGGCGATGGCGGGCCCCGGCACGGGTAGAAACTGTGCCATGGACCAGCGCGACCCGGAGGCGGCGACGCAGCAGGAAGTGCGGGAGGACGCCGCTCGCGAGGAGGACGACCCGGTGACCAGCCGGGAGGAGCTCGAGGTGGACCTGATGGAGCAAAGCGCCTCGGAGGCCGGCGAGGACATCGGGCAACCGACTCCGTAGCAGGCGGCCGGGCCCTGCCGCTTCCCGAGTACATAGGGCCCGGAATCCGGGCCCTATGTACTCGGGAACGGCGGCCGGCGGGCGGCGCAACGGTCCTCGCGCGCCGCGACCCGTTCGTCGGCCCGCATCCACTGCACCACGACGACGGCGAGAGCGGCGAGCATCACGACATCGCCGAGCAGCCACATGAGGCCGCCCCCGAGGCGCTGGTCGGCCAGGGCGGCCGCCCCCGCCCCGCCCGAGAGCGAGGCCTGGGACGAGCTCATGAGGGCCACCCCGAGGAAGCCGTGCACGGGGACGGCGAGGGCGAGGGACAGGGCGCGGGCGCCGTGGGAGAGTGGGTGCGGGAGGGGGTCGACGCCGAGGACCGGCACGAAGTAGACCAGGCCTGCCACGAGGAAGTGCACGTG
Organism: Actinomycetota bacterium; assembly: GCA_030773495.1. GTDB lineage: Bacteria > Actinomycetota > Acidimicrobiia > Acidimicrobiales > JALYMX01. Next base: position 2,524 of record JALYMX010000167.1, read on the forward strand.
CACGGCGTGGTGGATCACCTCGTGGTCGAGCGAGAGCCGGTAGAGCGGTGAGAAGTACAGGACGAACAGCGAGGCGACGAACACGACCCAGCCGGTGAAGGGGTTGAGCACGGCGCCGGCGCCGCGGAGGGCGCTGAGGATCGGCGCGCGCCGCCTCGGCGAGACCGACTGCACGAGCAGGGCCACCGGCGTGCCCAGGGCGAGCAGCAGCGGGGCCACCATGCCGAGCAGCACGTGCTGGGCCACGTGGGCGCTGAACCGGCGCTCGGCGGCGCCGGCCAGCGGCGGGGCGGTCGCCACGGTGA
>JALYMX010000168.1 GCA_030773495.1 Actinomycetota bacterium
GGTCGCCGGCGACCCCCGTGGGGGCGGGGGCCGCGGCACCGGGATCGGCACCGACCACGGGCTCGGGTGTCGGCTTCGGGGCCGGCGCCGGGCGGCGGCGGGCGGGCGGCGGCGGTCGCCAGGTCAGGGCGGCGTCGTGGTCGAGCACGGCCTGCTCGAGCGCTCGCAGGGCCGGGCTGGGGTCGATCCCGAGCTCGTCGGCCAGCAGCCGGCGCCCGGCCTCGTAGCACCGCAGGGCCTCGACCTGGCGGTCCGAGCGGTACAGGGCGAGCATGAGCTGGAGGCGGGGCCGCTCCCTGAGGGGATGGCCGTTCACGACTTGCTCCAGGTCGGCCACCACCTCGCGGTGACGGCCCAGGGCGAGCATGGCGTCCATGCGGTCCTCGAGCATGGTGAGGCGGCGCTCCTCGAGCCGGGCTGCCTCCACGGCGGCGAACGGCTCGTAGGCGAACTCGGCGAGGGCGTCACCGCGCCACAGGCGCAGCGCCTGGTCGAGCAGGGCGGCCGCCGCTTCGTGGTCGCCGGCCTCCACCGCCTGGCGCGCTTCCTCGGCCAGGCGCTCGAACCGCGCCGCGTCGAGCTCGTCGGGGCCGACCCGCAGCAGGTAGCCGGGCGGGTGGGTGACCAGCACGCTCGCCGTCGCCCCCGCCGTTCGCTCGGGCTCGAGCACGCGTCGGAGGTTGGAGACGTAGGCCTGCAGGGTGCCGATGCCGCTGGCGGGCGGGCGGCCGTTCCAGAGCTGCTCGACCAGACGGTCGACGGGAACGACGCGGTTGGCCTCGATGAGGAGCAGGGCGAGCACGGCCCGCTGCTTGGGGCCGCCCAGGTCGAGGGGCTCGCCCTGCCGGAGCACCTCCAACTGCCCCAGGATCCTGTACTCCACGGCCCCTCCCCGGGACCCATCGTCGCGCCGGCGGCGCGGCCGGCCCCCCTCCTGCCAGCACCAGCCTACCCGACTCCTAGTGACGTGCTAGGGGCCTTTAAGGGGGTGGGAGGAGCATCGGGCCACGACGATCTCACCGCACACAAAGCGGTGACCAGGGGGGACCGAGGCAGCCATGACCAGCGTGATGACGACCCAGGTGGCGACCGAGGAGCTCAACGAGGCGCCACCCCGCTCGACCGGCCCGGCAGGCCCGCTCGTCGTCCACCTCGACGACCCCCGGGCGCACGACTCCGCCCTGGTGGGTGCCAAGGCGGCCGCCCTGGCCCGGGCCACGGCGGCCGGGCTGCCGGTGCTCCCCGGCTTCGTGATCACCACCGCCGCCACGGTGGGCGGCGATCGGGTCGACCGCTCGGTGGTCGAGGCGGCCTGGCGCCAGCTGTCCGGCGACGGCGAGCGCCCGCTCGTCGTGCGCTCCTCGTCCACCGTGGAGGACGGCGAGTCCACGTCGATGGCCGGGATGTTCACGTCCGTGCTCGACGTCCGCGGGTGGGCCGCCTTCGAGGCCGCCGTGCGCCGCGTCCTGTCGTCCATGAAGGCGGTCCCGGGGGTCGAAGCAGCGCCCATGGCCGTGCTGGTGCAGCCGCAGCTGGACGCCCGCTTCGGCGGCGTGCTGTTCGGCGCCGACCCCGTCACGGGGCGCACGGACCGGTTGGTGGTGGCGGCCGCCGAGGGGGCGCCCGAGAAGCTGGTCAGCGGCGCGGTGGACGGCGCGCAGTACGTGCTGTCCCGCCGGGGCCGGAGGTTGGGGGCGGAGCGGCCGATGCCGGGCCTGGGCCGGAGTGAGCTCCGCGCCCTGGCCCGGCTGGCCGCCAAGGTCGCCCACGTCTTCGGAGGGCCGCAGGACGTGGAGTGGGCGCTCGACGAGGGCGGCCGCCTGCGGCTCCTGCAGAGCCGGCCCATCACCGCCGTCGCCGCCACCGTGCACGGCACCGGGCCATTGCTCGGCCCCGGGCCGGTGGCCGAGACGTTCCCGGACCGCCTGTCGCCGCTCGAGGAGGACCTGTGGGTGGCGCCGTTGCGCACCGGGTTGTCCGAGGCGGTGCTGCTCACCGGCGCCGCCTCCCGGCGCCAGGTGGCGGGGTCGCCGGTCGTGACCACCGTCGGAGGGTGGGTGGCGGCCGACCTCGGCCTGCTGGGCGCCGCCCCCGTCCGCCGGCGCTTCCTCGCTCGCCTTGATCCGCGGGGCCCGGCCCGCCGGCTGGTCGCCTCGTGGCGGGTCGGTCGGCTCGGCGCCGCCCTGCCGGGGCTGGTCGCCGACCTGCTCGACGACGTCGACGCCCAGCTGCTCGACGTGCCGCCCCTGGCCGACCTCGACTCCCGCCAGCTGGTGGAGCTGCTCCGGCGGGCCCGGCAGGCCCTGGTCGCCCTCAACGGCCACGAGGTCCTCGCCGGCCTGCTCGTGGCGCCCGGCGCCACCGGCGCCACCGGCGCCTCCGTCGCCCTGCGTGCTCTGGCCGAGGGCCGGGCGGCCGGCGCCGACGACGCCGAGATCGCCGCCCACCGGCCCGTGGTGCTGGCCCTCGTGCCACCCAAGGTCGGGCCCCCGGCCACCCTGCCACCCACGCCGCCGGCTGCCCACCCTTCGCTGGGCGTGCCGTCGCTGGAGGTGGACGACGCCGGCGACGAGGCCGCCCTGCTCCGGGAGGCGCTGCGCTTGCGGGTGCGGTGGGTCCAGGAGCTCACCGCCCGGGCCGCCTGGGAGCTCGGGCAACGTCTCGCCGCCCACGGCGCGCTGCCCGACGCCTGGGCCGTGGCGCTCCTGCGCCTCGACGAGCTGGACGACGCCCGGCAGGGCCGGCTCCCGGAGGATCTGGCCGAGCGCCGGCGCCGCCCGGTGGTCCCACCGCTGCCC
>JALYMX010000169.1 GCA_030773495.1 Actinomycetota bacterium
CCGCAGGCGCCCGCCCCGGGGCCGTCTCCCACCGCGCCGACCGGAAACGGGGGGCAACCGGCCGCCGTGGTGCCGCAGACGGCGAAGCGGCGCCCGCCCCCCGTGGAGCGCACCAAGCCGACGCGAAAGCTGCGGCCCGACGACCGGATCTGCGGGCAGTGCGGAGAGGGCAACCCCCCCATCCGCCGGTTCTGCAGCCGTTGCGGCGGCCCCCTCGAACACGCCGAGGTGGTGAAGGCGCCGTGGTGGCACCGCGTGGTGCCCCGGCGCAAGGCGAAGGTCCGGCCCGCCGGCGACCGGGAAGCACCGGCCGCCGCGACGCAGGGCACAAAGCGCCGGCGGAAGGGGCTGGTCGCGACCATCCGTCCGGTCGTCGCGGCAATCCTCTTCGTGGGGACGCTCGCCTACGGGATCTACGCCCCGTTCCGCGAGTTCGTGAACGAGCGGACCTCGAGTGCCAAGGACCGCGTCCAGTCCGTGATCAAGCCCGAGTTCGTCCCCGTGAATCCGACGCAGGCAGCAGCCACCGCGGAGACGGGCGACCACCCGGGCACGCGGGCGGTGGACGGATTCAAGAACACGTTCTGGGTGGCACCCGGGGGAGCACCGGAGCCGACGCTGGTGCTCACGTTCGCCGAGCCCGTCGACCTCAAGCGCGCCATCGTCCGCAACGGCTCCTCCGAGAAGTTCCAGGGCTCGCACCGAGCCAAGGACCTGCACTTCGTGTACTCGACGGGCCAGTCGTTCGACATCACCCTGACGGACACGCCCGACGAGCAGAGGATCGACCTCGACAACGGGACGGGGGTCACCACCGTGGAGATCCACGTGGTCTCGGTCTACCGGTCGCTGGAGGGCAACGACCTCGCCCTCACCGAGATCGAGCTGTTCACCAAGAAGAAGCGGTGAGACCAAACCATCTGGGGTGGCCACCGCGGCCGCGGCCGACGACGGGTCTGCGGCCGGTGCGAAGAGCGCAAGATCCGATCCGCCGGTTCTGACGCCGCTGTGGCGAAACGCTCCAACCCGCAGGGGGGATCACCGGACTCCGGGTCCTCTCTAGTCGCCGTCGTTCGCCAGCCACGGCGGCCGTTGGCGGTCAACGCGGTGGGAGGAAGCGCACCGGCCCTCCGTCAAAGGTGAGGGTCCCGCCCTACGAAAGGTGAGGGTCCCGCCCTACGGCAAACGTTCGAGGGGGGTGATCGGCGACGGCACGGGGCCCCGGAGACGCAGAAGGCACCTCGACTGCCCGCCACCGGAGCCCCCTGCCCGCCGGCGCCGGGCGCCGCCGGGCCCCGTCGCTTACCGGAACCCGTTCCTACTCGGCCGCCTCTACCATGATCGTGTTCACCGCCCGCCCCCCTCCGTTGCCCGGGGGATCGGCGATCGCCTCGAACTCGTGCTCACCCTCGCTCTGGGCGGCGATCCCGTGAACGTACCCGTCGCCGTCCGGCGCTGCGCACTGTCCCGGTTCGAGCGACGGGGACTCCCATGTCACGCCGCTGTCTTGACCGTCCACGTATATCGTGACTCGGCACTGTCCGGCCGCCGTTCCCGTGTTGCAAACGGCGAACCCCGCCATGAGCTCCTCTCCCGCGCTCGGCACCGGGGAGTTCTCCGCGTTGATACGCACCCCGTTCACATCGAAGTCGAACCCGGCCGTCCCCCGCGCTCCCCCGTCGCCCTCGCCGTCAACCGGCTGCCACTGAGAACCGTCCCACCACCACTGTCCGTCATCCGAGAGCTGTGCACCATCCTGCACGTTCGTCATCTCCACTCCTTTCGTTGTCGGCTTCCGAGCCCTCGTCTCCTCGCTCCTGGCGCGACCGTGTTGCGGCAGCTCCCGTTGCCGCTGGTTTGGGCAGGGAGCGACCGCCCACGGCCAGCTCTACGAGTAGCTGGGGCCTGACGCGCTTTCAGTTCGTCGTGGCCGGCCCGTACCCGTGCAGGCTGTACGAGTAGGTCTCGTGGTTGTCGTCCGCGGGGGACGTCTCCCGGAACTCGACCATGATGGGGAGGACGGCATACGGCGCGCTCTCCGATCCCTGCAGGTACGGGTTGCCGGGCTGGAACGTGATCGTGACGTCGTTGCCCCACGCCACGTCCGCCGATTCGATCCACGCGTACACCGAAGGGATGAAGGCGCCGCCGCCGTGGTACCGGGACCCGTACGCCCACGCCAGCTTCAACACGATGTCGGTCGACGTCTCGCTGACCCCCCAGTCCCACTCCGTGTGGTAGTTGATCCTCTTCACGTTGGTGCCCGCCGCCGGCGACAGCTGACTCCAGTCGGCTCCGCCGGGGATGGCGTTGGCGATCATCGTGTTGTGGTCCAGCTGAGGGACGTTGTCCTTCATGATCTCCCACACCTTGCTGACGGTGTCGACCACGGAGCTCACGGCGGCGAGAGCTCCGCCGCCACCTCCACCGCCTCCGGCCTCCGCGGCCGTCGCAACTGCCTCGGCTTCGCTCACGCCTGTTCCTCCTGACCGATCTCGGGGACGTCGACGGACCCCGCCGCTTCGTCCTCCTCGTAGGACCGGCTCCCCTTGAGGGTGGCCGCCTGCGTGCCCTCCGCTTCCTGATCCGACATCCGGGCCTCCTTCCTGACGTCACGCCACCTCGAGGGCGTCCGCCAAACGCCGATGATGCGACGCCTGCCCCCACGTCCACGACGCCCCCCCGGCCAACGGTTCGGGCGACCTGCCTTGCGCCATCGGGCACGGCGTCGGGCCAACGCGGGGCACCAAGAGGCCGTGGCGCGGCGGGAGAGGGTCACCCTTTCGGGCAGTGCTGTCGTCCGTACCATCACCGCATGCCTCAGCCTGCGGCCGTGATGGGCGACAAGGTCGCCGGTGTCGACGTGCACGTCGTCCTCGTCCCCTCGCCCGGAGGGCCGGTGCCCACCCCCCTCCCCCACCCGTTCAACGGGACCATCGCCGGCGGGTGCAGCACCGACGTCCTCATCGGCAACAAGCCGGCGGCCGTGGTGGGCGCGTCCGTCGTGAACTCGCCGCCCCACCTGCCGACGCCGCCGGGTACCTCGTTCCAGCTGCCCCCGACCAACCAGGGCACGGTCATGCCTCCCGGCAGCCCGACGGTGCTCGTCAACAACAAGCCCCTCGCCCGCGTCGGCGACCAGGTGCAGACCTGCAACGACCCGGCGCCGGCGCCGACCTGCGCGATAACCGGGCCCGGCGTCACCTCGGTCATCGTCGGCTGAAGGCACGAGCAAGTCGGGCACCGACGAGTGCCCCAAGGGGTTCCCTCTCGGCACTTCAGCGCTGATCCGGGGCCTTCTACGGTCCGCGTTCCATGGGAGCGAACGCCGCACTGCTGACGCCGTCACTGACCGTCGACCCGGGTCAAGAGGTGACCCTCCAGGTGCGCCTGCAGAACCGCGGGCGGGTCGTCGACGAGTTCACGTGCGACGTCGTCGGTGCAGCCGCGGCGTGGGCGTTCCCCGAGCCGGCCTCCCTCTCGCTGTTCCCCGACGCCGAGGGGACGGTCGTCGTCCACTTTCGGCCCCCACGGTCGCCCGGGACCTCCGCCGGCGAAGTGCCGTTCGGAGTGCGGATCACCTCTCGTGAGGACCCGGACGGGATGGTGGTCGAGGAGGGCACCATCGAGGTCGGCGCCTTCCAGGATTGCTGGGCGGATGTGCGGCCGAGGACGGCACGCGGCCGGCGAGTGGCCCGCCAGACGGTGACGGTGCACAACCGCGGGAACGTCACCCTGCGTGGCTCACTGTCGGGCGTCGACGCCGAGAACCAGCTCGACGTCGCCTTCCGACCCGCGTCGGTGGTGGTGGAGCCGGGAACGGCGATGGAGGTGCGGGCGCTGATCCGCCCCCGGGCTCGCTTCTTCGTCGGCCCACCCAAGCCCCACCCCTACCAGGTGGTGGTGAGCACCGAGCACCAGCCCCTCGTCGTCGACACCTCCATGGTCCAGGGACCGCTCCTCCCGCCCTGGACCCCCAAAGCCCTCCTGGCCCTGCTCGCCCTCCTGCTGGTGCTCCTCGTCGCCTGGCTGACCCTGGTGCGCCCCACCCTGGAGTCGGCCGCCAAGGACGCCGCCCAGGAGGCGGTGGCAGAGCCGGTGGCCGAGACCAAAGCCCAGGCCGACGACGCCACCAAGGCGGCGGCCGCCGCCAAGGAGACGGCGGCGGCCGTGGAGGAGAAGGCCGCCAAAGTCGATGCCAAGGTGCCGGACGGCGCCACGCTGCCACCCGACGGCGGGCTTCAGGCCGGAAGTTCCACGCAGCCGTTCGATCGTCGCCTCCAGTCCAACGTCCTCGCCGGCAAGGACGGCCCTCCGGTGTCGTTCACCGTGCCCGCCGGACAGCGACTGGCGATCAGCGACATCCTGCTCCAGAACCCCAAGGGCGACAGCGGCACCCTCCGGATCCAGCGGGACAACGACGTGCTGCTCGAAGTGGCCCTCCAGAACTTCCGCGACCTCGACTACCACCTCGTGTCCCCCGTGCGCCTCGAGGCCGGGCAGAAGCTCACCCTGCTGGTTCTCGGGTGCCAGTCGGCGGCGCCGGGTGACCGCTGCACGCCAGCCGCGTACTTCGCCGGCTCGACCACCAAGGTGTGATGCGACGCTCCCGTCCCCGCGGCCGGCCCCGCCCGGAGGCGGCGGGCCGGCGGCGCAC
>JALYMX010000170.1 GCA_030773495.1 Actinomycetota bacterium
GCCGCGGCCATGGCGTCGTCGGCGGCGTGGCGGAGCGCGTCGAGGTCGGGCAGGACGGCGCTCAGCTGCTCGAGGCGGTCGCGGGCCATGCGGGCGTCGCGGCGGGCGTCGTCGCGGGCCACGTCGAGGGGCATCACCCCCAGGAGCTTGAGCACGAGCTCGCGGCGCTGCTGGGGCCGCTGCTGGCTGAACGCGGCCAGCTGCTTCTGCTCTGCGAACACCGACGAGCGGAAGGCGGCGTCGTCCATGCCGAGGATGGAGTGGACGTAGCGGCCGGTGTCGCGCACGCCCTCGGCCATCTGCTGGCCGTCGGCGAAGGCACACGCCTTCACCGCCGAGTTGGCCCCGGTGACGCTGCGGCGCACGAGGTAGAGGTGGCCCTCGTGCTCGAACTCCACCTCGGCGACGCAGTCGCCGCCCACCCCGGTGGTGCGCACGTCGGCGATGGAGGTGCGGGTGCGTCCCCACAGGGCGAACAGCAGCGACTCCACGAGATAGGACTTGCCGGCGCCGTTGGGGCCGACGATCCCCACCAGCCCGGGTGGGACCTCGAGGTCGAGGGCGTCCTCGTAGACCCGGTAGTTGCGCAGGTGCAGCCGAGTGACGAGCATCGCTAGCCCACCGTCACGACCGCTCGACGGCCCGGGCCAGGTACTCGTCGCCCAGGCGGCGGATGCGGTCGCGGTCGAAGCCGGTGAGGTCCTGCCCGTCCAGGTAGCGATGCCAGCGGCCTCCCATCGACTCGAGGTCGGGGATCTCGACGGGGACGTCGACGCCGGCGAAGGTCGGCTCGAGCTTCAGGAACAGGGCGGCGCCGGCCGCCTCGCGTACGAGGTCGACGTCGAGCAGGCGGTACGCCTCGGGATCGACGCCGTCGAGGTACAGCCGGGCCACGGCGCCCTCGGGGACGGTGCCCGCCCGCTCCAGCACTTCGGCCTGCAGCTCGGATGGCGACAACCCGAGGGCGGCCACGGTGGGCAGCGTCACCAGCGGGCGCTGGCCGGCGAGCGGCACGTGGCGGAACGCGCCGGTGTCGGTGTCGAGCACGACGACGCCCTTGGGGCGGTCGGGGTCGTCGGCGAAGGAGAAGGTGTCGGTGGCGCCGGCGTACCAGATGCCGTCGGCCACCTTGGTGGAGAAGTGGTAGTGGCCGAGGAGCACGAAGTCGGCCCGCAGGGCACGGGCGTCGACCTCGATCTCGTTGATGTCGGCGTAGCGCGGCTCGACCTGGGTGATGCGCGGGTGGGTGAGGAGCAGGTTGGCCTGATCGGCACTGCGGGAGCGGTCGGCCTGCTCGAGGGCGTCGAGCGTGGCCTCCACCGAGAGCATCTGGGGCACGGCGTGCACGACCAGGCCCGGCAGCTCGAAGCGCTCGTAGGCCAGGCGGGTGGCGAAGTGGAACTCGGGGAAGGTGTCGGCCAGGGCCGAGTAGGGACTTCCCGTGCCGGGCAGCCTCGGCGTGTCGTGGTTGCCGCTGATGACGGCGACGGCGACCCCGTGCTCGCGCAGGCGGGTGAGTGCCCGCTGGGCCACCCGGAAGGAGCGGTAGGTCGGGCGAGGATGGTCGAACACGTCGCCCAGCCACACGACGAGGTCGGGCTGTTGCGCCAGGGCGAGCTCGACGGCAGCCTCGAACGACACCTCGAAGTCCCGCTCGCGCTGGTTCACGCCCTCCGGGGTGGTGAACCCGTAGTACGAGCGCCCGAGGTGGGCGTCGCCCAGGGCGGCAACGCGCATCTCAGTCCACCAGGGCGGCCACGTTGGGCGCCGCCGTGCGAAGGGGCGGAGGGGGTGGGACCACGGAGCGGACCACGTCGTCGTAGAGGTGGATCTTGGCGGGCACGGCGAAGGGCGCCTCCAGGTTGGCGATGAGGCACTCGCCGGGCATGAGGCTCTGGATCTCGGGGCCGAGCGCGGAGAGGTCCTGCTTCGACGACGAGCGCAGGATGTTGCGGTCCTTCTCGTCGGCCAGCCCGAGCACGAAGTAGGTGTTGAACTGGCTGAGCAGCTCGCTGTCGAGCAGCTTGGGCTGCTGGGTGACGGCGCACAGGCCGACCTTGAACTTGCGACCCTCCCGCGCCACGCGGGGGAACACGTTGGACTCCCTGTCCCGGCTCGACGCCAGCACGCGCTGCGCCTCCTCGAGCACGACACACACCACGGGCAGGCGCTCGTGGCGCGCCGGGTCGTCGAGGTAGGCGCCGGCCCAGTGCTCGAGGACCTTGCGGGTGAGGAACGACGCCACCAGCACCTCCTCGGTGGACCCGAGCCCGCTCACGTCGCACAGCACCACCCGGCCCTCGGCGAGGTCGCGCAGGACGGCGGAGGCCGCGGAGACGCCGGCGTCGGTGGCCACGCAGGGCAGCTCGACGATGCGCCGGGCTCGGCGGTGCACGACCTGGAGCGTGTTGAGGGCGATGCGGTTCCCGAGGTCGAGGTCGCGGAACGCGGGCAGGTCGTCGACCTGGGCGAAGTCCAGCAGCCACGACAGCCCGGCAGTGCGGTAATGGCGCTCGAGCTCGAACAGCGCCTCCTCCTGAGGCCGGCTCCACTCGTAGGCGGTGCGCAGGTCGTCGACGCTGAGCTCGGCCAGGCTGACCCGCAGGGTGGAGGTGTTGGGCAGGCGGCGGGCGGCGTAGACCCGAAGCGCCTCGCCGGCCCAGGGGTGGCGGCCGAGGGCCGCTCGGTACTCGCCGTGGGGGTCGACCAGGAGCAGTCCGTACCGGCCGTTGGCCTGCAGGGCCTGGCCGGCCAGCACCCGCATGAGGTTCGACTTGCCCATTCCGGTGGTGGCGAAGACCCCCACGTGGGTGGCCAGGCTGGCGCCGGGGATGCCGACGGCGAAGTCGACCACCGTCTCGCCGCTGCGCAGGGCGCCCACGGCCAGGTCGCCCATGCGGGTGCGCAGGAACTCGAAGTCGGTGGCCTCGGGGGCCACGACACGCGAGAACTGCGTGGGCAGGCTCTTGGGCTTGCGGAACGCCTGCCCGTCGGGCGTGAGGTAGCCCAGGCACCGGCACTCGGCCACCCGGTAGGTGCGCCGCTGCTGGTCGTACACCGGATGCGCGCCGGGCTCGCCCCGCTCGTCGTCGGCCAGCAGCGTGCCCGCCACCCGCTCGGCCCACCCGGGCTCGCGGTGCTCGGTGCCGTACGTGACGTCGACCACGCGGAACAGGTAGCGCCGCCCCGTGCCCTCGTCCACGGCGACCAGCAGCTCGCCGAGGAACAGGTCCTCGTCGGGCGCCGCCCGAAAGACGCCTTCGAGGACGTTCTTGCCGTAGAGCCGGCCGCGGGTGACGCCGCTCACGACCGCTCCATCAGGCGGTGGCGATCCGTGAAGGCCCGCTCGCGCGCCTCAGTGGTGACGCCGGCGCGGGCCAGCAGCTCGTCGAGCTGGGACCACGCCTCGGCCCGCAGCCACCCTGGGCAGGCGGCCAGCCGGTCGGCGACGGTGAGCGGGTAGGGATAGCCCGGGAAGCCGGCGTCGTCGCTCAGGGCGGCCAGGCGGCCGAGCGCCGCGGCCGGGTCGGCGTGGGCGGGCAGGTCGACCCGGAACGAGAACCGGGCGTCGGGGTCGAGGCGGGCGGCCACGACTTGGAGGCCGGCGCCCACGTCGGAGCGCGACGAGGCCCGGGTGCGGGCCACAGGCGCCCACCACCGGGCACGGGGCCCGAGCGACGAGGCGGCCTCCATCTCGAGCTGGCCGAGCAGCGGGGCGCCGCCCCGGGCCAGCGACGAGTGCTTGGTGACGCCGGCGAGCAGGACCCGGCGCTCGTGGGCCCGGGCCAGGAGGCCGGCCAGGAACGACGACGGGATGCGCCAGTCGGGCTGCAGGTCGCCGTCGACGAGCACCACGGCGCCGGCCTCCGCCTCCTCCACGCAGCGGGCGGCCGCCTCCCACTCCCAACGGTCGCGCAGCAGGTTGACGTCGACGGAGGTGTCGGGGGCCATGCCGTCGACGACGAGCGAGGCCAGCGCCGCTGCCCGCTCGTCGGCGCCGCCCAGCACGTGGGCCCGCAACTCGCCCTCCACCTCGGCGACGCAGCGGCCATCCCGGAACCGCACCCGAGCCGCTCGGGTGACGAACACCTGGAGGCACCGGGCGTCGGCCACCAGGGCCTGCCCGCCGTCGACGGCCCAAGCGTCGGGCGGCGGGGCGAGGCGCTCGAGGGGGTGCAGGACGACGTGGGACTCGAACTCGAGGCCCCCGCCGGCGTCGCCGCTGTCGCGCACCGCGCCCGCGGTGCCGGACAGCAGGGCCGCGACCCGCTCGGCCGCTTGCTCGAGGGTGGTGGTCACCACCCCTCAAGGTTGGCACGAAGGGTGTGACAGTTACAACCGTGTAGTTCGCGTTGCGCCCGAGGTGGCGCGACAATGGTGGCGACGGTGAGCCGGCCGGGTGGCCGCGGCGTCGCTCGACGGCGTCGAGGAAGGTCGGGGCTCCGCAGGGCAGGGTGCTGGCTAACGGCCAGTCGGGGTGACCCGCAGGAAAGTGCCACAGAGAACAGACCGCCGATGGCTCGAGCGAGCACAGGCAAGGGTGAAACGGTGCGGTAAGAGCGCACCAGCGCCCGGGGCGACCCGGGCGGCTCGGCAAACCCCACCCGGAGCAAGGCCAAGCGTGGGAGGAGCGGCCCGCTCGATCTCCCCAGGTAGGCCGCGTAGATGGATGGCCACCCCGGTGCTCCGGCACCGGACAGAACCCCGCCTACAGGCCGGCTCACCGTCCTTACCCGGTCTTACCTGCGGTTTTGCTTCTAACGACCTCGTCCAGTCCCAAATAAGTCCCACTCCCGTTTAGCCGCTCGCCTCCCCCGGCCCCGTCCAGCCGGCACCCGACCCGCCGCCTCAGCCAGCGCCCGGTTCCACCCGGGCCGAGAGTTACAAGCCTGGCATTTCGTTAACACGCCGGAAACATGCCAGAAACCAGGCCGTGACACACCTGCTCCAACCTGGTCTCAGCGGGCGAGGAGCCGCCGATCCTCACCGCCTTGCCCGCGGCGGACCGGACGGCTCGCTCCCGCTACATGCCGGCTGGAGTATGTCCGCCGAGTTCCTCCGAGGGCAAGCATCAACTCACACAGAAGATGTGAGCCGGAGAGGAGGTGACCGCATATGGCACACAAGCGCAAGACGGGCGCGAAGCCCGCGTCCGCCGCCGGCAAGGTCCTCAGCAACCCGAAGTCGACCAAGTCGGAGAAGTCGGCCGCGGCGAGCGCCCTCGCTCAAACGCCGAGCAAGAAGAAGGGCCACTAGAGGTGAGAAGGAAACGGACCTGCGGCGGCAGGTCCTCCTTCCCGGCGACCGCTACTCGGCGAGCAGGAGGGCCGGCCCTCACCGGAGCGGCGGCCCGTATGCGAAGCCGGTGACCGAGTAGCGCCGGCCACGGGTGACTGGCGTGACTTTGTGGGCCAGGGTCGCCGGGAAGACGAGGACGGTCCCCCGCTCCCGTGGCGCAGGCGACGGCCGCTGCCCATAGCCGAACACGACCCGGCCGCCGTCGTAGTCGTCGGGGTCCGACAACTGCACGATGACGCTCAGTTTCCGGCACACGGCCCCGTCGAGGCCCTCGACGTGGCGCCAGGACTCGAACGGGTTCCAGTCGGTATGCCACGCCATCGCCCCGCCACGTCGTAGCGGAGGACCTGGGCCTCGACGAGCCCTGTCCTCGTGTAATGAAACCACGAACGGTTGGCGGCGGACAGGCCTCGCTCAAACGCCCGAGCGCGGTCGTCTTCGGCGATGGCGAGGATGTCGTCGGTGGTCGCCAGCCGCACCTCGGCCGTCACGACACGGGGCAGCCGGACCGACGCAGGGCGACGGGGCGATCATGCGGTCCCGCACGGCGGCGCCGAAGATGGCGGCCACGTACCGGTAGACGACCTCGACCGTCGACGGGGCGAGCTCCTCCGCCCGGCTGCGGACCCAGGCCTGGACCTCGGACGGCCGGACGGCGCCCAGGGGGCGGTTCTCGAAGGCGGGCAGGATGTGGTTACGGAGGTTGGACGCCACCTGGTCGGCGGTCGTGCCGCCGTGGACCTGCGCCGCCTGCCAGGCGCGGGCGTAGGCCCCGAAGTGCGTCCGGCCGGCGGCCGGGTCGATCCAGGCACCGTGGGCCTTGTCCGCCTCGGTGAGGGCCAGGAACCGCTCGGCGTACGCGCGGCGGGCGAACGTGCGGGACAGCTCCGGCCCTCGGGATCCCGGTACCGGGCCCGCCAGCGGCCGGGGCCCCGCTTCTCGATGTGCGCCATGTCCGTGCTCTCCGGGCTGGTGGGCGCGACGGGCGCCGGACGGAAGGAGGGCTGCGGCGCCGTGCCAGCCAAGGCGGCGGCGCCGGCGGGACGAGGGTGGCGATCTCCCGGGCCAGGTCAGCGGTCAGCCAGGTGGCCGAGTCGGCCGCCACCCGGACCAGCCTCTCGGCGACGACGGCCTCCCGGTCCAGCGC
>JALYMX010000171.1 GCA_030773495.1 Actinomycetota bacterium
CGGCGAGAGCGCCGCCGTCCGCCTCCTGCTGGCCCTGGAACGCCTGCCCCAGGCCCCGGCGCTGCCGACACCCGCCGGCGGCGTCGTGGTCGTCGTCGGTGAGCCGGCCGTCGCCGTGCTGTCGGCCCGCGTCGCCGCCGAACAGCTCGGCCAGACCGACGCCGACGTCGTGGTCGCCTCGCCGGGTCGTAGGCGGCCCGAACGCATCGCCAGTCCTGCTGACGCTCGCCAGCGCCGGCTGGCGTGGCGGCGATGCCTGGCCCCGACGGTCGTCGCCATATGCACGGAAGAGGGTCTCCAGGCGACGGGGTGGGCGCGCGAGGTGCTGGAGGCGCTCGAGCCGGACGCAGTGTGGGGTGCCGTGCCGGCCAATGCGAAGCCCGAGGACGTGGCCGCGTGGGCGGGGCGAATGGGCGGTGTCGACGCCCTCGCCGTTGCCGGGTGCGCCGCCACCGTCACCCCGGCGGCCGTCCTCGGAGCGGGCATCCCCGTGGCCGCCCTCGAGGGGCGCCGGGCCACGCCGGCCGCCTGGACGGCGCTGCTCGTCGAGCGTCTGGCCGCGTAGATGCTCGCCAGGCTCACCGTGAACACGCTGGTCTCCCTCCACAGCACGGAGTGGGGCGCCCCTCTGTCCTCTCGGGTCGAGGACGTGGTCGACCCGGACATCGTGGTCTCCGCCCCGGCGGTGCCACCGGGGTACCGGGAGACCCGGGTGGCCGACGAGTTGCTGGTGGCGTGGAGGGGTCCGCGAGGACCGCAGGAGGTGCCGACGAGACTTCACGACCGCGAGGGCGGGACGGTGCCTCGGTGGCGGCTTCGCCCCACGGGCCCCGTCGTCACCACCCAGCGGCGGGAGCACGTGCGGGGCGGCGTTGCCCTCTCGGCCACGCTGGACGTCGGCGACCACAGGGTTGCGGCGCCGGCGACCGATCTCAGCGAGGGAGGTATTCGCCTGCTCGTTCCCGCCTCCGTACGCGTCGCCGTGGGCGACCATGTGGACGTCACGTTCGCCGTCAACGGGCAGTGGCTGGAGAGTCGCGCCTGCGTGGTCCGCCTCCAGCGCGTCGCCGGCGGCGTGGAGGCGGGCTGCAGCTTCGTGGGCCTGGCTCGACACGACGCCGACCGGGTCCGCCGGTTCATCTTCCAGCGACAGGTCCGCGCCCTCGCCTGGGAGCGACAGTGACGAGCCACCGGCGCCCGACGCTCGTGCTGGGCGGCTCCTTCCTCCTCTGGCTGCCGGTGCTGCCCGGCTTCCTCGACGGCCAGGTGGACGCGGCCACCGCCGGCGTGCGCTACGCGGTCGCCCTCGCCCTGGCGTGGGTGGCCGTCGCCGGCCTGACCCACCTGTTGCGGGGCTACGCCTCGGGCGTGGCGGAGGCCGGCGACGCCCCGCCGTCCACTTCGCCGGCGACCGCCTCCCGACGGTGGTCGGACGACCCGGCGGCGAGGGCTGAAACGCCGGCGTGACGGGGGCGCACTCGCCTCCGGCCGCCTTGCCCGGTCTCGGTTCAGCGCTGCTCCGGCCCCTGATAGGTTTTCGGGCTTCGGTCAGGAGGCGGCGTCGCCTTCTTTCGACCACGAAGAGAGGTGGCGCGATGTCGCGACACGTCAGCCTGCCGGTCGTCGCCAGTCGACGATTCCTTCGTGCCCTTCCCGCACTCGCGTTGGCGGCGCTGGCGGTCGTCGCCCTCGTGACCAGCGTTCGAGCGGCGATCGCAGCCCTGAACCACCACGTCCCGTGTCCGCCGGTCAGTCCGCCGGTCAGCCCTCCGCTGAGCCCACCCGTGCGTCCGCCGCTGAGCCCACCCGTGAGTCCGCCGGTCAGCCCGCCCGTCAGTCCGCCCGTGAGGCCGCCCGTGAGGCCGCCGTTGAGCCCGCCCGTGAGGCCGCCGCTGAGCCCGCCGGTCAGCCCTCCGGTGAGTCCGCCGCTGAGTCCGCCGCTGAGTCCGCCGGTGAGCCCACCCGCGTGTCCGCCGGCGAGTCCGCCCGTCCGTCCGCCCGTCAGTCCGCCTGTGAGTCCGCCCGTGAGTCCGCCCCGGAGGCCGCCGCTGCCTCCGCGGTGCCCGCCCCTGCCCCGGCTGTGCCCGCTGCCGCGCCCGCCGGCGGTGTGCCGGCCCATCCCACCTCGTCCCGGCCCGCTGCCGCCCGGTGAGCGCCCGCCGACCAGTCGGTCGGGTCCAAGGTTCGGGCCCTGTTCCGCGGCGACAACCCCCGTGGGCGATGCTCACCGGCAGCGACCGTGATCGCGGGTGTCGCGTAACGAGCGGTGACGCAGCGACGATCGCCTCCCTCGCCTGCGCCCCGGTCGACGCCGAGCGACGGGCACTCGACCGGGGCCGACTCGGCGGCCGGGGAACGCACCCGATCTTCCCGTCGCCACGGCACGGCCTCCGCTTGGAGGCCCAGGTTGTCTCCGCCGCGCTCGGTCCCGGCCCTCCTGCTCGGCGTCATCCTCGCGTCGAGTTGCCTCGTCGTCCCGTCGGTCTTCACCACGAGGATCAACGACGTGTTCGTCCTTCCCAAGCTCGCCGCGCTCTGGAGCGTCTTGGCGGCGAGCCTCGTCGTCGTCGCCGTGGGTGTCCTACTCGGCCGGCGCTCGGGCTCGGGGCTGCGCTGGACGCCGGCGTTCGACGTGGCGGCCACCTCGTTCCTGGTCCTCAACGTCCTCGCGACGGCGTTCTCGATCGACAGGCACCAGAGTCTGTTCGGCGAGCGGTGGCAGTACCAAGGGCTCCTGACCCTGCTCCTCTACCTCGCCTTCTCGTGCCTGGCGCGCCACATCATTTCCGACGAACGTGCCCTGACCCTGATGTTCGGCGCCCTCACCGCCGGTGCCGTCGTCGTCGCGGGGTACGCCCTCGTTCAGCAGGCAGGGTTGGATCCTGTCTGGCGGGGGGACGTCCCCGGCGGACGGGTCTTCTCCACGATTGGGCAGCCCAACGCGCTGGCCGCCTACCTCCTCATCGCCGTCCCGCCGTCGATCTACCTCCTCCGCTCCGCGCGAGGTGCGCTGCGAGCGTTCGTCTTCCTCAGTACGGCGGCCATCGTCACCGCACTCCTCCTCACCCGCAGCCGAGGCGGCCTCGCCGGCCTCCTGGTCATGACGCCGCTCGTCGCCATCACCCTCGGATGGAGCGGCAAGCAGCTCTGGCGGGCCGCCG
>JALYMX010000172.1 GCA_030773495.1 Actinomycetota bacterium
GCCCCCGCCCCCGCCCCCGCCGCCGGCAACGGGGCGGCGCGCGCCGAGCCGGCTCCTGCCCGCTCCGGTGACGACGAGGTCGTCCGCTTCTCGAACATCCGCCGGCGCACCGCCGAGCACATGCGCCGGTCGCTCGACACCTCGGCCCACACCCTCGTGGTGATCGAGGTCGACTACGACGCGGTGGACAGGGCCCGCCTGCCCGAGCGGGAGCGGTTCAAGGCCGAGGAGGGCTTCTCGCTCACCTACCTCCCATTCGTGGCCCGAGCCGTGGTCGACGCCATCCGCGACTTCCCCCACGTGAACGCCAGCGTGGGCGACGACGAGCTCATCGTCCACCACGCCGTCAACCTCGGGATCGCCGTCGACCTCAACCACGAGGGCCTCATCGTCCCGGTGGTGCACGACGCCGGCGACAAGCGCCTGCGCGCGCTGGCCCGCGACATGGCCGACCTCGCGGCGCGGGCCAGGGCCAGGAGGCTCGGCGCCGACGACATCTCGGGCGGCACCTTCACCATCACCAACCCGGGCAGCTCCGGGACGCTGCTCACGTTCCCGATCATCAACCAGCCCCAGGTCGCCATCCTGTCCACTGACGGCGTGCGCCCCAAGCCGGTGGCCGTGTCCCTGCCGGGCGGTGGGTACGGCGTGGCCGTCCACCCCGTGGGGAACATCGCCATCGCCTTCGACCACCGCGCCTTCGACGGCGCCTACGCCTCGGCGTTCCTGGCCCGCCTGCGCGACCTTCTCGAGACCAGGGACTGGAGCCAGGAGCTCGGGTGACGGTGCCGGCGGGGACGGGGCCGCCGGAGGCGGGAGCGGCCCCCGGCCCGCTGCGCGTGCGGTGGCTCGGGCGGGTCGCCTACCGCGACGCCCACGCCCTCCAGCGCGCCCTCCACGCCCGGGGCACCGGCGCCCACCTGCTGCTGCTCGAGCACCCTCCGGTGTACACGCTCGGCGTGCGGGCCCGCCCCGAGCACGTGCTGGTGCCCGCCGAGCGGCTGGGCGCCGAGCTGGTGCCCGCCGACAGGGGCGGCGACGTGACGTACCACGGGCCGGGCCAGCTGGTCGGCTACCCCGTGGTCCCCGTCCCCGTCGCCCCTGGCGCCACGACGGCCTACGTCCACGCCGTCGAGCAGGTGGTCATCGACGCCCTGGGCGACCTCGGCCTGCCCGGGGCCACCAGGGTGCCCGGCCGGCCCGGGGTGTGGGTGGGGGGCGCCAAGGTGTGCGCGGTCGGCGTGCGCCTCACCCGCGGCCGGTCGATGCACGGGTTCGCCCTCAACGTCGACCCCGACCTGTCGCGCTTCGCCGTCATCGTTCCGTGCGGCATCGGTGACCGCCCGGTGACCTCGCTGGCCGCCCAGGGCCTGCGGTCGGGCATGCGGGAGGTGGTCGAGGCGGTCGCCGCCCGCGCCGGCGAGCGCTGGGGCGCCGGCGGGGTGGAGCGCCAGGACGTGGCGTGGCCCGACGAGGGGCGGGGCGTCGAGGCTCTGGCCGGCCTCGCCCCCGCGACGAGGGGGCGCGACGAGCCCGTGCGGCTGCTCGGGCGCCTGGCCGCCGCCGGCGTCGACGCCTCCACGTCGGTGCCGCTCACCCAGCGCAAGCCGGCGTGGCTGCGGGCGCCGGCGGTGATGGGCCCCGCCTTCCGGGCCCTCGGCGCCCAGCTGCGCGAGCGCCGGCTCACCACGGTGTGCGAAGAGGCCGGCTGCCCGAACATCTTCGAGTGCTGGGCCGAGGGCACCGCCACGTTCATGCTCAACGGCGAGCGGTGCACGCGCGCCTGCGGGTTCTGCCTGGTCGACACCCGCCGCCCGGCACCCCTCGACCCCGACGAGCCGGAGCGGGTGGCCGACGCGGTGGCGGCCATGGCGCTCGACCACGCCGTCCTCACCGCCGTGGCGCGTGACGACCTGCCCGACGGCGGCGCCGGCGCCTTCGCGGCCACCGTGACCGCCGTCCGCCGGCGTTGCCCGGGGACGGCGATCGAGGTGCTGATCCCGGACTGCAAGGGTGACCCCGCCGCCCTCGAGACGATCTTCGCCGCCCACCCCGACGTGGTGAACCACAACCTGGAGACGGTCGCCCGGCTGCAGCGGGCGGTGCGTCCGTCGGCGTCGTACGCCCGCAGCCTGGCCGTGCTGGCCCGCGCCGCCGGCGCCGGGCTGGTGGCCAAGTCGGGGCTGATCCTGGGCATGGGCGAGCGCGACGAGGAGGTGCTCGGTGCGCTGGCCGACCTCCGGGCGGTGGGCGTGGAGATCATCACCCTGGGTCAGTACCTGCGACCCACGGCGCGCCACCTCCCGGTCGCCCGCTGGGTCCATCCCGACGACTTCGCCCGCCTGGCCGAGGCCGGGACGGCGATGGGCTTCGCCCACGTGCAGGCGTCGCCGCTGACCCGCTCGAGCTACCACGCCGGAAGGGCGGCCCGGGCCGCCGACCTTGCCGGCCCTCGCCAGGGGCGGTAGACAGCACGGACCCTGGAGGTCCTGGAGGTGAGGTGGGAACCCTGAAGCGGCGACGAGGAACGGCGGCCGCGGTCGTCGTGGCAATGGTGGCCTCGCTGTTCGAGGTGGCTCTGGGCGCCGGCCCGGCGGGCGCCGGCCTGGGCGGCCCGTCCCGCGTGGCGGTGTTCGACGACCCCGTCTACGTGGACACGAGCGACGCCGTCGACGCCGAGTCCGACAACGTGCAGGCCTCGCTCACCGCCCTCGGCCACACCGTGACTCCGTTCACCGGCGTCTCGGCGGCCGAGTTCGAGGCCGCCCTGGCCAGCGCCGACGTGCTCGTCGTCCCCGAGCTGGAGCGGCGGGACCTGGCGGCCGACCTGTCCGACGAGGCCAAGGCCGCCATCGCCGGCTTCGTGGCCGGTGGCGGGTCGATGGTCGTGTTCGGCGCGGTGGCACCGACGACGCAGAACCTGCTCAACGCCGTGTTCGGGTTCTCGGTGTCCGAGCAGGGCACCCCGATCCCCAGCGCGAGGCAGCCGGCGGCGGAGGGGACTGAGTTCGCCGGCGAGGCGGCCACCCTGCCCCAGAACGACGGCATGGACCACCTCACCGTGGCCAGCCTGCCTGCCGGCGCCCGCAGCGTGTACGGCGACGGCACCCGCTCCACGGTCGCCGTCCTGCCCCACGGCGCCGGCAGCATCACCTACCTCGGGTGGGACTGGTTCGCGTCCTCGCCGCCGAGCGAGGGCGGCCAGGATGGCGGGTGGCAGTCGGTGCTCGACGCCGCCGTGGAGCGCCCGGCGGTCAGCGTGGCCGACATCACCGTCAACGAGGGCGACGCCGGCACCACCTCGGCCACCTTCACCCTCACGCTGTCCGGACCGGTGTCGGAGGTGGTGAGCGTCGACTACGCCACGGCGGCGGGCACGGCCACGGCCGGCGCCGACTTCACCGCCACCTCGGGCACCGCCAGCTTCGCCCGGGGTGAGACCACCACCACGGTCGTCGTCCCGGTGCTGGGCGACCGCCTGGACGAGCCCGACGAGACCTTCACCGTCGACCTGACCGCCCGCTTCGCCACCCTGGCCCGCACGGCGGCCACCGCCACCATCGTGGACGACGATCCGCCGCCGGCGCTGTCGGTGGGCGACCTCACGGTGGCCGAGCCGGCCAGCGGTACCGCCACCGGCGGCTTCACCGTCTCGCTGTCGGAAGCGACCAGCCGCACCGTCACGGTGAGCTACGCCACCGCCGACGCCACGGCCACCGCGCCCGCCGACTACACCGCCACCTCGGGCACCCTCACCTTCGCCCCGGGGGAGACGTCGGCGTCGGTCGCCGTGCCGGTGCTGGCCGACGAGGTGCGCGAGGGCAACGAGACCTTCCTGCTCCGCCTGGCCGAACCGGTGCACGCCACCGTGGCCGACGGCGAGGGCACGGCCACCATCACCGACCGGGAGGTCGCGCCGCCGCCCCCGCCCCCCGACGACGACCCGCCGGACGACGACAAGAAGCAGCGGCGCAGCATCGTGAAGCGGCTGCGGCAGCTGTTCCGCTATCTGTTCCGCCACCACGGGTGGCAGGCCGGGGGCGCCAGGGACCGCCGCTGAGCATCGGCGACGGCTGCCTCCGGCGGGGCCGGGCGCCGCCTCTACGCTGCACCGAGTGAGCCACCTCGAGCGCCAGCAGCGGGTCCGGGCCCGGATGGGCGAGCTCGGCGTGGACGCCCTCCTGCTGTCCCTGGGCGCCGACCTGCCCTGGGTCACCGGCTACGAGGCGATGCCCCTGGAGCGCCTCACCATGCTCGTCCTGCCCGCCGACGCCGAGCCCACGTTGGTCGTCCCCGTCTTGGAGGCACCCCGTGTGGACCACGACCGGGCATCGTTCGCCCTGCGCCCGTGGTCGGAGACGGAGGACCCCGTCGCCATCGTGGCCGGCCTGGTCGGCGGTCGCCGCCGCCTGGCCGTGTCGGACCGGACGTGGGCCACGTTCGTGCTCGCGCTGCAGACCGCCCTCCCCGCCGCCTCGTGGCTCCCCGCCTCGACGGTCACCGGCCCCCTGCGGGCGGTGAAGGACCGGGCTGAGGTGGCCGCCCTGCGGCGGGCGGCGGCCGC
>JALYMX010000173.1 GCA_030773495.1 Actinomycetota bacterium
GGCCAGTGCCTCGTGGCGGGCGTGGCCCAGCACGGTGGCCAGTCGTCGCCCGCCCCGGCGCAGGGCGGCGGCGGCGAGGCGGGCGGCCACCTCCTCGTCGCCGACCATGGCCAGGCAGTGCCCGAAGGCCGAGGCGGCCACGTGGGATGACGGCATCAAGGCCAACGTAGCGGGGCGGGCCGTCGGCGCCCCTGCTCCTCTTGCCGTTCCCCGCTCAGTGCCGTACGATGTCGTGTTGGCCATCGCGCGATTCCCGGCGCGCGCCAGTTTCCCGCACGCTTCCCGAAGAGGTTTTCCTTGCCCACCATCTCGCAGCTGGTCCGCAAGGGCCGCGAGTCGAAGATCTCCAAGACGAAGACGCCGGCCCTCAAGGGGGCGCCGCAGCGCCGCGGCGTGTGCACCCGCGTCTACACCACGACGCCGAAGAAGCCGAACTCGGCCCTGCGCAAGGTCGCTCGGGTGCGGCTCACCAGCGGCACGGAGATCACCGCCTACATCCCGGGTGTGGGGCACAACCTCCAGGAGCACTCGATCGTGCTCGTGCGCGGCGGGCGGGTGAAGGACCTGCCCGGCGTCCGCTACAAGATCATCCGCGGCACGCTCGACACCTCCGGTGTGCGCGACCGCAAGCAGGCCCGCTCCCGCTATGGCGCCAAGAAGGGCTAGAGATGCCTCGCAAAGGCCCCGCCCCGCGCCGCGACCTCGTGCCCGACCCGGTGTACCGCTCGGCGCTGGTGACGCAGATCGTCAACAAGATCCTCACCCGCGGCAAGCGCACCCTCTCCGAGCGCATCGTCTACGACGCCCTCGACATCATCAAGGACAAGACGGGGGGCGACCCGATCGCCACCCTCAAGCGGGCCGTCGACAACACCCGGCCCGTGCTGGAGACGAAGAGCCGGCGGGTGGGCGGCGCCACGTACCAGGTCCCGATGGAGGTCCGCCCACGGCGGGCCACCACCCTTTCCATCCGCTGGCTGGTGGGGTACTCCCGCCAGCGCAGGGAGAAGACGATGGCGCAGCGCCTCGCCAACGAGCTGCTCGACGCCTCCAACGGCATCGGGTCCTCGGTGAAGCGGCGGGAGGACCTTCACAAGATGGCCGAGTCGAACAAGGCCTTCGCGCACTACCGCTGGTAGGCGGGAAGGCCGAGGGCTCGGCCGGCGTTCCATCCTCCACTGACCTCCCCTGACACGGACGCCGTCGCGGCGTCGACGGAGAAGCTCCCATGGCACCACTGATCCGCGAGTTCCCCCTGGCCCGCACCAGGAACATCGGCATCATGGCCCACATCGACGCGGGCAAGACCACGACGACCGAGCGCATCCTCTACTACACCGGCAAGAACTACAAGATCGGTGAGGTCCACGAGGGCGCCGCCACGATGGACTGGATGGTCCAGGAGCAGGAGCGGGGGATCACCATCACCTCCGCCGCCACCACGTGCAAGTGGAAGGACAACTGGATCAACATCATCGACACGCCCGGCCACGTCGACTTCACCGTCGAGGTGGAGCGCTCGCTGCGCGTGCTCGACGGCGCTGTGGCGGTGTTCGACGCGGTGGCCGGCGTGGAGCCGCAGACCGAGACGGTGTGGCGCCAGGCCAACAAGTACGGCGTCCCCCGCATCTGCTTCGTCAACAAGATGGACCGCATCGGCGCCGACTTCGATCGGGCCGTCGCCATGATCAAGGACCGCCTCGACGCGGTGCCTGCCGTGGTCCAGATCCCGGTCGGGGCCGAGGGCCACTTCAAGGGCATGGTCGACCTCATCGGGATGAAGGCGCTGGTGTGGGACGAGGCGTCCGCCCACGGCGAGGCATGGTCGGTGAACGACATCCCTGCCGAGCTGGCCGACGAGGCGGAGGAGGGGCGCCAGGCGCTCATCGACGTGCTGTCCAACGTGGACGACACGATCATGGAGAAGTACGTGGGCGACGAGGAGATCACGCCCGACGACCTCCGGCGGGCGCTGCGCACCGGCACCACCGCCAACCAGATCGTTCCCGTCCTGTGCGGGTCGGCGTTCAAGAACAAAGGTGTCCAGCCCATGCTCGACGCCGTCGTCGACTTCCTGCCGAGCCCCCTCGACCTGCCTCCCGTCAAGGGGATGGACATCAAGGGCATCGAGGAGCTCGAGCGGCCCGCGTCCGACACCGAGCCGTTCGCCGCCCTGGCCTTCAAGATCATGAGCGATCCGCACGTCGGCAAGCTCACCTACTTCCGCGTGTACAGCGGCAAGTTGGAGAAGGGCGGCGCCGTGCTCAACTCCACCAAGGACCGCAAGGAGCGGGTGGGCCGGCTGCT
Source organism: Actinomycetota bacterium (assembly GCA_030773495.1). Taxonomy (GTDB): domain Bacteria; phylum Actinomycetota; class Acidimicrobiia; order Acidimicrobiales; genus JALYMX01. The sequence goes on from JALYMX010000173.1 coordinate 2,308, forward strand.
GCAGATGCACGCCAACCACCGCGAAGACAAAGACGCCGTGTTCGCCGGCGACATCGTCGCCGCCGTCGGGTTGAAGCAGACCACGACGGGCGACACCCTCTGCGACCCCAACGCCCCGATCGTCCTCGAGTCGCTCGAGTTCCCCGAGCCGGTGATCCACGTCGCGGTGGAGCCCAAGACCAAGGACGCCCAGGACAAGCTCTCCAAGGCCCTCCAGTCGCTGTCCGAGGAGGACCCGACCTTCCAGGTCCACACCGACGAGGAGACCGGCCAGACGGTCATCGGCGGCATGGGGGAGCTGCACCTCGACGTGCTGGTCGACCGGATGCTGCGCGAGTTCAAGGTCGACGCCAACGTGGGCAAGCCCCAGGTGGCCTACCGGGAGACCATCACCCAGCCGGTCGAGAAGGTCGAGACCCGGTACGTGCGCCAGACCGGTGGCCGGGGGCAGTACGGCCACGTCGTGATCAGCCTCGAGCCGACAGGGCCGGGCGGCGGCTACGAGTTCATCGACAAGATCACCGGCGGCGTCATCCCGAAGGAGTACATCCCGTCGGTCGACGCCGGCATCCAGGAGGCGCTCACCTCCGGCGTGGTCGCCGGTTATTCCATGGTCGACGTACGGGCCATCCTCACCTTCGGGTCCTACCACGAGGTCGACTCGTCGGAGATGGCGTTCAAGATCGCCGGCTCCATGGCCGTCAAGGAGGCGGCCAAGCGGGCCCGCCCGGTGCTCCTCGAGCCCATCATGCTGGTCGAGGTGGTGACGCCCGACGAGTACATGGGCGACGTCATCGGCGACCTCAACAGCCGGCGGGGGAAGATGGAGGGGATGGAGCAGCGGGGCAGCAGCCAGGTCATCCGGGCGCAGGTGCCGCTGTCGGAGATGTTCGGCTACGTTACGGACCTGCGGTCGAAGACCCAGGGACGGGCCACGTCGACCATGCAGTTCCACTCGTACCAGCAGGTGCCGGAGTCCATCTCCAAGGAGATCGTGGCCCGGGTCCGTGGCGAATGACCGACGTACGGAGAGGTTGATCTTCTGATGGCGAAGAAGCAGTTCGTTCGTGACAAGCCCCACCTCAACATCGGCACGATGGGGCACATCGACCACGGCAAGACGACGCTCACGGCGGCCATCACCAAGGT
>JALYMX010000174.1 GCA_030773495.1 Actinomycetota bacterium
GGCCACGACGTGCCGAGGACACCGCGCCCCGGACGACCCGCCGCCGCCGTCACGGCCGCACCGCCACGCCGGCGCCGGCCAGGTGCTGCTTGGCCCGGCGCACGCTGAGCTCGCCGAAGTGGAACACCGAGGCGGCGAGCAGGGCGTCGGCGCCGCCCTCCACCGCCCCTTCCACGAAGTGGTCGAGGGCCCCCACGCCGCCGCTGGCCACCACCGGCACGTTGCAGGCGTCGACCACCGCCCGGGTGAGCTCGAGGTCGAAGCCGTCCCTGGTCCCGTCGCGGTCCATCGAGGTCAGGAGTATCTCACCGGCACCGAGCGCCTCGCAGCGGGCCGCCCACTCCACGGCGTCGAGCCCGGTGGGCCGGCGACCGCCATGGGTGTGGACCTCGAAGCGGCCGTCCCGGCGCCGGGCGTCGACGGCGACCACCACGCACTGGGCGCCGAACTCGGCGGCCAGGTCGGACACCAGCTCGGGGCGGGCCACGGCGGCGGTGTTGACGCCCACCTTGTCGGCGCCGGCCCGCAGCAGGAGGCGGGCGTCGTCCACGCTGCGCACGCCCCCGCCCACGGTGAGGGGGATGAACACCTGCTCGGCCGTGCGGGCCACCACGTCGACCATGGTGCGGCGGTCGTCGGAGGACGCCGTGATGTCGAGGAACACCACCTCGTCGGCGCCCTCCTCGTCGTAGCGGGCGGCCAGCTCGGCGGGGTCGCCGGCGTCGCGCAGCTCCACGAAGCGCACCCCCTTCACCACCCGCCCGCCGTCGACGTCGAGGCAGGGCACCACCCTCACCGCCCGCACGCGGCCACCGCCTCCCCCACCGTGAAGGCGCCCTCGTGGAGGGCGGTGCCCACGATGGCCCCCGCCAGCCGGCGCTCCCCCGCCGTCACGGCGGCCAGCGCCCGCAGGTGGTCGAGGGAGCCCACGCCGCCCGAGGCGATCACGGGGTGGCGGGTGGCGCCCAGCACGGCGGCCACCCCCTCCACGTCGGGGCCGGCGAGCATCCCGTCGCGGGAGATGTCGGTGACCACCACGGCGCCGAGGGGAGCGTCCTCCACGGCGGCCAGCACGTCCTCGGCCTGCCGTCCCGAGCCCTGCGTCCAGCCCCGTACGGCCAGCTCGCCGTGGCGGGCGTCGAGCCCGACGGCCACCCGCCCGGGGTGGCGGGCGGCCACCCGGCGCAGCAGGGCGGGGTCCTCCAGGGCGGCGGTGCCGAGGACGATGCGGGCCACGCCGGCGTCGAGGAGGGCCTCGGCCGAGAACTCGTCACGGATGCCGCCGCCGGCCTGCACGGGCACGTCCACGGCGGCGGCGATGGCGGCCACCACGTCGCGGTTCTCGGGCCGGCCGGTGCGGGCGGCGTCGAGGTCCACCACGTGCAGCCACGGCGCGCCGTCGGCCTCGAACTCGCGGGCCACGGCCACCGGGTCCCCCCCGTACACCCGCTCGCGGGCGTAGTCGCCCTGCACCAGCCGCACGCAGGCCCCGCGGCGCAGGTCGATGGCCGGGTAGAGGTGCACCGCCGGCGCGCTCACGCGCAGGCGGCGGCGAAGTTGGCCAGGACGGCCAGGCCGACGGCGCCCGACTTCTCGGGGTGGAACTGGGTGCCCCACACCCGGTCGCGCTCCACCACGGCCACCACCGGCCCGCCGTAGTCGCACGTGGCCACCACCTCGGGGGTGGGCTCGGGGGCGAAGGAGTGGACGAAGTAGGCCCACGGCTCGGGGCCGAGGCCGTCGAGGAGGCGGCACGACGGGCCCTCGGGCACCAGGACGTTCCACTGCATCTGGGGCCGCTTCACGCCGGCCGGCAGGGCCCGCACGGTGCCGTCGAGGATGCCGAGGCCGTCCACCCCCGGGCTCTCCTCCGAGGACCGGTACAGCATCTGCAGCCCCACGCAGATCCCGAGGAACGGGGTGCCGGAGCGGGCGGCGTCGAGGGCCACGGCGTCGAGGCCGGTGTCGCGCAGCGCCTCCATGCAGCGGCCGAAGGCCCCCACGCCGGGGAGCACGACGCCCGACGCCCCCTCGGCGCCGGCCGACTCGGTGACCAGCACGGCGTCGGCGCCCACCTTCTGGAGGGCTTTCTGGGCCGACCGCAGGTTGCCGATGCCGTAGTCGAGGACGGCGATCACAGGGTGCCCTTGGTGGAGGGGACGCCGGCGCCCTCCACCCGCACGGCGTCGCGCAGCGCCCGGGCCACCGCCTTGAACGAGGCCTCGACGATGTGGTGGGTGTTGCGTCCGCTGCGCTGGCGCAGGTGCAGGGTGACGCCGGCCGTGGTAGCGAAGGACTGCCAGAAGTGCTCGGCCAGCTGCGGGTCGAACGCCGGCGTGCCGAGGGGGACGGGGTCGCGCCCGTAGTCGACCTCGTAGACGGTGAACGGGCGGCCCGACAGGTCGAGCGCCACCTCCACCAGGGCTTCGTCGAGGGGCAGGGCCAGCGAGCCGAAGCGGCGGATGCCCGCCTTGTCGCCCAGCGCCTCGCGGACGGCCTCGCCCAGCACGATGGCCACGTCCTCCACCGTGTGGTGGGTGTCGACGTGGAGGTCGCCGCGGGCGTGGACGGTGAGGTCGAACCCGCCGTGGCGCCCCAGCTGCTCGAGCATGTGGTCGAAGAAGGGCAGCCCGGTGTCGACGCTGGTCTGCCCCGACCCGTCGAGGTCGATGCGCACCTCCACCTCGGTCTCCCGGGTGCCCCGCCGGCGACTCGCAACCCGGCTCACGCCAGCACCTCGCCGAGGGCGGACAGGAAGGCGCCGTTCTCGTCGGGCGTCCCCACCGTCACCCGCAGGCAGCCGTCGAGGCCGGGCCAGCCGCTGCAGTCGCGCACCAGCACGGAGCGCTCCAGCAGGGCCTGCCACACCTCGCCGGCCGCCCGCTCCCGGGGTCGGAACAGCACGAAGTTGGCGTCGGAGGGCCAGGTGTCGACGGGCAGGGCGGCCAGGGTGCCGACCAGGGCGTCGCGGTCGCGGGCGATGGTGGCCACCCGGGTCTCCATCTCCGAGCGGAACCGCAGGGCCAGGCGCCCGGCCGCCTGCTTCAGGGCATCGAGGTGGTAGGGCAGGGCCCGCCGGTCGAGCTCGGCCACCAGCGCCGGCGGCCCCACCAGGTACCCGAGGCGGGCGCCGGCCATGGCCCACGTCTTGGAGTAGGTGCGCACCACGGCCAGGCCCACGTCGTCGCCCACCAGCTCGAGAGCCGACCACGGCGAGAACTGCCCGTAGGCCTCGTCGACGACCACCAGCCCGGGCGCCAGGTCCACGACCCGCGCCACCACGTCGGCGGGGACGGCCCCACCCGTCGGGTTGTTGGGCGAGCACAGGAACGTGACTTCGGGGCGGGCGTCGGCCAGCACCCGCTCGACCTCGCCCGGGTCGAGCGAGAAGTCGCCGGCCCGCTTGCCCTTCACCACCTCGGTGCCCACCAGCCGGGCGATGTGGGCGTGCAGCGCGTAGGTGGGCTCGAAGGTGACGGCCGTGCGCCCGGGGCCGCCGTAGGCCAGCAGCAGGGTCTGGAGCACCTCGTTGGAGCCGTTGGCCGCGAACACCTGCTCGGGGCCCACCCCGTGCAGCTGGCCCAGGGCGGCGCGCAGCGCCCGCGCCGAGCGGTCCGGGTAGCGGTGGAACGGCACGGCGCCGACGTGCTCGGCCAGCGCCTCCACCCACGCCCGCGGCGGGGGGTAGGGGGACTCGTTGGTGTTGAGCCGCACGTCGACGGCGACCTGGGGCGAGTGGTAGCCGCTCCCGAGGCGCTGGTCGTCGCGGGCGGGGATCAGGGCGCCCATCGGGCCCGGACCGACGCGGCGTGGGCGGGGAGCCCCTCGGCCTCGGCGATGGCGGCCACGTGGGGCGCCAGGCGGGCCAGGGTGGGCTCGTCCACCGACACCACGTGGGTGGTCTTCACGAAGTCGTCCACGCCGAGGGCCCCCGAGAAGCGGGCCGTGCCGTAGGTGGGCAGCACGTGGCTGGGGCCGGCGAGGTAGTCGCCCACGCTGGCCGGGGCGAAGGCACCGCAGAACACGGCGCCGGCGTGGCGCACCATGGGCACCAGCGCCTCGGGGTCGGCCGTCATCAGCTCGAGGTGCTCGGGGGCGATGGCGTTGGCCACGGCGATGGCCTGCTCGGGCCCGTCGACCAGGGCCGTGTAGCCGTTGGCCGCCAGGTTGGCCTCGATGATGGCGCGGCGGGGCGAGGCGGAGGCCATGGCCGCCACCGCCGCCTCGATGCGGTCGGCCGCCTCCTCGGACCACGTCACCAGCCACCCCACGCTGTCGGGCCCGTGCTCCACCTGCACGATCACGTCGACGGCGGCGTAGTTCACCGGCGTGGTGTCGTCGGCCACGACCACGACCTCGGACGGGCCGGGGAACGACCCCGGCACCCCGACCACGCCCTGGGCCGCCACCTCCCGCTTGGCCACCGACGTGTACAGCCCCCCCGGCCCCACGATGACGTCAACGGGCCGCACCGACTCGGTGCCGTAGGCCATGGCGGCCACCGCCTGGGCCCCGCCGATGCGGTACACCTCGTCCACGCCGGCGAGGGCGGCGGCGGCCAGGATCCCGGGGGCGACGGTGCCGCCGGCGGTGGGCGGCGAGCACAGGACGACCTCGGGCACGCCGGCCACCCGGGCCGGGATGGCCGTCATCAAAACGGTGGACATCAGCGGGGCCTCGCCACCGGGCACGCACAGGCCGGCCCGGTCGACGGGCCGGTGCAGCTCGCGCACCACCACACCGTCGCGCTCGTGGCGGGACTCCTCGCGCACCTGGTGACGGTGGTGGGCGAGGATGGCGACCCGGGCCGCCTCCAGGGCCTCGCGCAGCAGCGGCGGGATGGCGCCGAGGGCCGCCTCCACCTCTGCGGCGGGAACCCGCAGCTCGTCGAGGGCCACGCCGTCGAATCGCTCGGTGAGGCGGCGCACGGCGTCGTCACCACCGGAGCGCACCTCGGCGAGGATGCCCTGCACGGCGGCCACGGGCAGGTCGGTGGCCGCCTGGGGGCGGGGCAGGCGGGCGCGCCAGTCGCCGTCGACGCCGCGGAGGTCGAGTCGGGTGAGCATGGGAGGAGCACGATCGTATCGCCCGCCCCTCTCCGGTCCCCCGGCGATCCCCCCGGTGATCCCGGGCAGAATGACGGGCGTATGTCGTCGCGCGCCGCCGAGCTGTCGTCGCTGTCCACCGCCCTCGACGAGCTGTCCCGCCGGGTCACGGCCATCGCCGACGACTACGCGGCGGCCCGCAGGGACGACGTGGCCACCGAGCTGTACCAGGTGGAGCGGGCGCTGGCCGGTGCCCGGCGCGGCCTGGCGCGGGTGGTGGACGGCGAGCGCGAAAGCCCCCGGAAATAGACCGACGGCGCCCGGAACGGGCGCCGTCGGCCGAGCGGTGGCGGGACCGCTCTTGGGACGAGAGGCGGGGGCTCGTCCCTCACCCGTCTGGAACGACGGGTGCTCCCGCCTTGTTCCCGGAGTTGGCCCCGTTCACGCCTCCGCCGGGCCGAAATAGGCGGGTGGGAGCGAGCGACGACGGGCAGAAGTCGGCCAGCACGCAGGCCTCGCAGCGTGGTCGGCGGGACACGCACACGCGCCGTCCGTGGAGGATGAGCCGCAGGCTGAGCGCGCCGCGCTCGGCACGCGGAACCAGCGCGTTCAGGTCGGCTTCCACCTTGTCGGGATCGGTGGCCTCGGTGAGCCGCAGCCGCCGGCTGAGGCGGCCCACGTGGGTGTCCACGGGCAGGCCGGGCAGGCCGAAACCCACGCTGCGCACCACGTTGGCCGTCTTGCGTCCCACACCGGGCAGGGTGACCAGATCCTCCATGGCGGTCGGGACCTGGCCGCCGAAGCGCTCCTCGAGGGCCCGGGCCATCCCGATCAGGCTCCTCGACTTGGCCCGGAAGAACCCGGTGGGATGGACGAGCGCCTCCAGCTCGGCCGGGTCGGCGGCGGCCAGGTCGGCCGCCGTGGGGTACCGGGCGAACACGGCGGGGACCACCGAGTTCACCCGCTCGTCGGTGGTCTGGGCGGACAGGATGGTGGCCACCAGCAGCTGGAACGGCCCCTCGTGGCGCAGCTCGCACAGCTCGGTGGCCGTGCCCGGGTACTCGGCGGCCAGGCGCGCCAGCGTCTCGCGGGCGCGTCCTTTGGGGCTGCGGGGCCGGGGCATGCACCCACTACGTTGACATCCGTGCACCACCTGGAGGTGAAGCGGCAGATGGGCACGGGCGACATCGCCGCCGTCAGCGAGCTCCTCGAGGTGGCAGCGGCGGCCGACGGGCACCGCCCCCTCGGCGAGCACCAGTGGCTCGACCTGGTGGAGGGCGGGCGCGAGGGCTTCGCCGGCCTGGTGGCGTGGGAGCCGGGGCACGACCACCCCGTGGGGTACGCCCAGGTCACGCGAGGCGAGACGAGCTGGGCCCTCGAGTTCGTCGTCGACCCCCACCACCGCGCCTCGGGGTCGAGCATCGGCGCCGACCTGGTGGCCGCCGCCCTCGGCGTCGTGGGCGAGGAGGGCGGTGGGCGGGTGTCGCTGTGGGTGCCCAAGCCGACGCCCGAGCACGACGAGATCGCCGCCGGCGCCCGCCTGCGCCACAGCCGCGACCTGTGCCAGATGCGCCGCCCGTTGCCGGTGGAGGAGGACTTCGAGCTGGACACCCGCGCCTTTGAGCCGGGGCGTGACGAGCACGCCTGGCTGGAGCTCAACAACCGGGCCTTCGCCGACCACCCCGAGCAGGGCGGGTGGGACCTCGACACCCTGAAGCGCCGGGAGGCCGAGCCGTGGTTCGATCCGGCCGGCTTCCTGCTCCACGAGGTGGACGGGCGCCTGGCCGGGTTCTGCTGGACCAAGGTGCACGCCGACGCCGAGCCCGTCCTCGGCGAGCTCTACGTGGTGGCCGTCGACCCGGCCGCGCAGGGCCGGGGCCTGGGGCGACGGCTGGTGCTGGCCGGGCTGCGCTCGCTGGCCGAGCGCGGCATCGGCACGGGCATGCTCTACGTCGACACCTCCAACACCCGCGCCGTGCGGCTGTACGAGCACCTCGGGTTCAGCGTCGACCACGTCGACCGCGCCTACGTGGGGGAGGTGGCGGGCCTGGCGCGGTAGCGCGCCTCGGGTCAGGCCACGGGCCCGGCACCCACGGCGCTGCCCACCGCGAAGGTGACGCCGGCGGCGGCGCCGGCGATGGCCAGCTGGCGCAGGGCGGAGCGGACGACCGAGCGCCCGGTGAAGGCGGCGAGGGCGGCGCCCACAGCCAGCGAGGCGAGCACACCGACGACGACCGAGGCGATGGTCGCCGCGGTGCCGGCGGCGACGAACCACGGGACGAGGGGCACCACCGCCCCGCAGGCGAAGGCCAGGAAGGACGAGGCCGCCGCCTGGAAGGGCGAGCCCAGCTCGGTGGGGTCGATGCCCAGCTCCTCGCGGGCGTGGGTCTCCAGGGCCAGGTCCGGGTCGCGCATCATGTGGCTGGCCAGCTCGTCGGCCACGTCGGGGGCCACCCCCCGCTGGCGGTAGATGGCGGCCAGCTCCCGCCGCTCGTACTCGGGGCGCCGGTCGATCTCCCGGCGCTCCAGCTCCAGCTCCCGCTCGAGCAGCTCGCTCTGGGCCTTCATCGACACGTACTCGCCGGCGGCCATGGAGAACGCGCCCCCCACCAGGCCGGCCAGCCCGGCCAGGCGCACCACGCCGGGCGCCGGGCTCGCCCCCGCCACGCCGAGGATCAGCGACACGTTGGACACCAGGCCGTCGCTGATGCCGAACACGGCGGCGCGCGCCGCCCCGCCCTGGATGTTGCGGTGGTGGTGCTCGGGGACCGGCTCGGCCCCGCCGCGGTCGTTCGGCCCACCCTGCGAGGACGGCTGGGAGGACGGCGTCGGGCGAACGTCCATTGCCCCTCTAGCGTACGAGGGTGGCGCGCTACGACGTAACCCCCGACGAGCTGGCCGAGCTGCTGGCCGGCGAGCCGGCCTACCGGGCCCGCCAGGTGTGGGACGGCCTGTACCGTCTCGGCACCGGTCCCGAGGAGCTGACCACCCTGCCCCGCGCCCTGCGCCAGCGCCTGGCCGCCGAGCCGGCGCTGGCCCCCGCCCTGCGGGCCGACGCCCGGGTGGAGGCCGGCGACGACACCGTGAAGTGGCGCTGGGAGCTGGCCGACGGCCGGCGCGTCGAGACCGTCCTGATGCACTACCCCGACCGCACCACGGTCTGCGTGTCCAGCCAGGCCGGCTGCGCCATGGGCTGCTCGTTCTGCGCCACCGGGCAGGCCGGGTTCGAGCGCAACCTCACCACGGGCGAGATCGTCGAGCAGGTGGTGCGGGCGGGGGTCGAGGCCCGGGAGCGGGGCCGGCGGCTGTCCAACGTCGTGTTCATGGGCATGGGCGAGCCCCTGGCCAACTACGACCGCGTGTGGGCGGCCATCGAACGCCTGCACGCTGACCTGGGCCTGTCGGCCCGCCACCTCACGGTGTCCACCATCGGGATCGTCCCCGGCATCCGCCGCCTGGCCCGCGAGGAGCTCCCCGTCAACCTGGCCGTGTCCCTCCACGCCGCCGACGATGCGCGCCGCGACGAGCTGGTCCCGGTGAATCGCCGCTACCCGCTGGCCGAGCTGGTCGAGGCGTGCCGGCAGTACGTGGACGCCAAGGGCCGGCGGCTGTCGTTCGAGTGGGCGCTGATCGACGGCGTCAACGACCGCCCGGGCGACGCCGCCCGCCTGGCCGAGCTGGCCCGCGAGGTGCGGGCCCACGTCAACCTCATCCCGCTCAACCCCACGCCCGGCTACGGCGTCCCCGGCACCCCACCGGCCGGCGTGGGGGCCTTCCGGCGGCTGCTCGTGTCGCTCGGGGTGAACGCCACCGTGCGTCGCAACCGCGGCACCGACGTCGACGCCGCCTGCGGGCAGCTGGCCGCCGGCGCCCAGCGGGGCCAGGGCCGGGTGAGGATGCTCGCCGGGAGGCGGCGCGCTGGGCCAGACTGAGCCCGTGGAATCGCGCCGCTGGACCAACACGAGCCAGCCCCAGACGCTCCAGGTCGCCGTGTTCCTGCTGTACATCGAGGCCGCGTTCCTCGTCGTGTTCGGCGGCCTGTTCAGCGTGGTCGGCCTGTTCCTCGTCGCCGCCTTCGTGGCCGCCGGGTTCGGCATCGCCAACGAGCAGCGGTGGGGCTACGTGCTGGGGCTGGTCGCCTCCGGCCTGCGGCTGCTGCTCGTGCTGCGCATCTTCACGGTGGGCGGGGGCGTGAACCTCATCAGCCTGATGTTCGACATCGCCCTGGTGGCGCTGCTCCTGCACCCCCAAAGCCGCGACTACCAGCGCATCTGGTTCAAGTAGCGCGCTGCCCTGCCGCGTCGGCGCTACGGCAGCGGCAGGAGCCCGCCCTGGGTCGTCGTGGTGGTCCTCGGCGCCGTGGTGGGCGGGGTGGCCGCGGTGGGCGGCGGCGAGCTGGGTGAGCCGGGCTGCGCCGGCTGGGCCGGCTGGGCCCGCGCCTCCCCGGTGGCGCCGCCGAGGACGGCATCCGGGCGCAGGTCGGCGAAGATGCGAGACGCCTCGTCGGTGAGGTAGACGACCGACTGGCGGCCGGCAAAGCCGATGCGCCCGGGGAGCACCACGTTGCGCATCCGGGACGGGTCGAGGTTGCGGGCCAGGGCGGCCAGGCCGAGCAGGCGGTCGGGCGCCACGTCGAGGGCAGCGTGGCGGGTCAGGACGTCGACCCACCGCCGCAGCCCTCCGTCGTCGCCCACCTCGGCGCGCATCTTGGCCAGGGCGGCCAGCACCAGGACCCCCTGGTTGGCCGAGCGGCCGAAGTCGCCGTTCGCGGTGTCCTTGCGGTTCCTGGTGAAGGCGAGGGCCTGGCCGCCGTTGAACTGGTGCCAGCCCTGCTCGAAGAACGCGCCGGAGAAGCGGTCCTGCATGCGCCGGTCGACGAACACGTGCACCCCACCGAGGGCGTCGACCATGGAGGCCAGCCCCTCGAAGCCGGTGAGCACGTAGTACTGGATGGGAAGGCCGGTGAGCCGGCGCACGGTCTCGACCATCAGCCCCGGCCCGCCGGCGGGGAGGGCGCTGTTGATCTTGCCGTTGCCCCGGCCCGGGATCTGGACGTAGGCGTCCCGGGGGAACCCGAGCACCGTGCCTTCGCGCGTGCGGGGGTTCACCGCCAGCAGGTGGATGGAGTCGGCGTTGGCCCGGCGCACGTCCTGGCCGGGCCGGGCGTCGGAGCCCACGACGAGCACGAAGGTGAGGTCGCCGGGCACCGGGACGCTGCTGTTGAAGGGGATGGCCGCGGGGTACGGGCGCCCGTCGGCCCGCTTCAGCCCGGCAGCCGCCGGCGG
>JALYMX010000175.1 GCA_030773495.1 Actinomycetota bacterium
GGGGCCACGTCGGCCGGCGGTGGGGCCGGCGCGTCGCTCATGGCGATGGCACCGGGGTCGCCGCCGTTGCCGGCCACGCCGGGGGCGGGCATGTCGCCGGCGCCGTTGGCGGACGCCCTCGACCGGCTACGGCGCGGCCGGGGGGCCGCCCCTTCGACGTTCTCCTCCACGCCGGTGGCGCGGAGGATCTGGCTGACCAGGGTGGCCTTGGCGGCCCGCGACGCCGGCTTCAGGCCCATGGCGTCGGCGATGGCATGGAGCTCGTCGCGCTCCTTGCTCTCCAGGACCGAGCGCTCGAGCTGCTGCTCTCCGCTCATGATGCACCTCTCTTGCTGTCGGCCGGGGTGGCCACGGCCTGCTCGGGGACGGCCTCGACGGCTTGGGTGAAGACCAGATCGATCACCCGGGGAAGGGTCACGTCGAGGTTCTCGGATGGGACGATGGGGACGGCGTGCTCCAGGGCCAGGGACTTTACGTAGGCGTGCTGCTTGCGGATGCTCCCGAACAGCTCCAGGTAGCGCTCGGCGGGGCGGCTCCGAGCGTCGCGCGCGCGGATCAGGAAGTGGCTTCGGTGCAGGTCCTCGTCGTCCACGGTCACCACCAGCTGCACCACGACGGCCCGCCCCTCGAACGGGGTGAGGTCGAGGAAGCCGGGGACGACGTGGGCACCCTCGACGATCAGGTCGGTGCCCTCGTGCACGGCACGGGAGATGAGCGCCCCGACGCCCACGGCGATGGCGCCCGCCTGCTCCCGGAAGCCGATCAGCACCGGGTCGGCGTCGCGGGGCAGCGGGTGGCGCACGAGGCGGGCGGCGTCGAACGACGAGGTGTGCAGCGTGGGCATGAGCTCGGGGCTGAACATGGCCCGCATGACCTCGCGGATGGCGTCGGTGGGGATCACCCGCGTCACGCCGAGGCGGTTGGCGAGCATGGTGGCGATGGTCGACTTGCCCACGCCCGTCGCCCCACCGATCAGCACCACGATCGGGGTCTCGAACTGGGTGACCCGCTGCCACCTGGCGTACGAGGTGGCGTAGCTCTCGCCCACCTCTTCCCGCAGGACGTCGCCCACCAGCTCGTCGAGGTCGGGCCCGGGGATGGTGGCGTCCGGCCAGCGGCGCAGGCGGTCCTCCACGACCTGGGCCACGTGGAAGGCGGGCCCCGGTGCCAGCCCCGTCGCCATGATGCGCGACGCCATCAGGCCCTTGGAGTACGGCAACCCGTACTCCTGGCCGGTGATGGTGATGTGCTGCTGGTCGGTCTTGGCCACGGGGAGAAGTCGACGATCAGTTCGGGGATCAGGTCGGGATCAGCTCGGGGATCAGTCTTGGATCAAGACGTGAAGCGCTCGCCGGCGAGGTCGGCGGTCGCCGCCGCGAGGTCGTCGAAAGAGGCGTCGCCGCTGATCGTCTCCACTCGGTTGTCACAGAAGACCACGTCCATCCCCCTCTCGACCGCTACCCGCACGGCAACGTCGACTGCCGCCGCCTTGAGCTCGACGACGAGCACCTCGGCATCTGCTGCCGCCCCGAGGTCCGCCTCCAGCAGGGGCCGGTTCGCGAGGTGGTGGGACGTGCCGACGACCCGGGCGCCGTGCTCGTGTTCCAGGTGCGCAGCCAGATGGGCTCTTGCTGACGCAGGTGCGGTTGTGGCGTACAGGACACGACGTCCGGAGATCGGCGCGAGGGGAGTAGGCCGCAGCGTGACGCGGACGATGCGGGGCGGCTTGGCCGACACCCCCTGCACCAGCCTCCCGATCTCGGTTTCGAACGAGGCCCGGAGACTCGAGGCAGCAAGCGATGTTGCCGCCATGGTAACCACGATCACGTCGCTCAGCAACACGCGGTAGCTGCCGAGATACCCCGTGACCAGCTCGGGGTCCGCCCCATTGGGCACGACGAGCACCGTGGCGTCGGCGTGGACGGGTGGGATGCACTGCCCGCTCCCCTCGAACACCAGCAGCGGCTCCGGTCGCCCGTTCGCCACCTCCACGCCGGCCGCGAAGGTGTCGTCGGCCGGGGCGCCGGCCAGGCCCCCACCGCACCGGCGCGTCCCCACCGTGGGGACGCCGGCCACCAGTGCGTCCTCGAGGTGGTCGCTCGCCGCGTGGCGCCCGGAGCGGGCCAGGGCCAGGAGGCCAGCGGGCGAGAGGTCGAACGCCGCCGGGTCCACCACCTCCGGGCGCTCCGGGCCGCCACGGCCCATGGCCACCACCACCGGGGGGGTCCCCCGCTCGCGCAGGACGCGGGCCAGCGACGCGCTCACCGCCGTCTTCCCGGTGCGCTTGCCCGTCCCGATCACGGCGACCGACGGCTTGGCGGCCACCCGCGGGCGAGGTGGCGGGTCGAAGCGGAAGTCGGCCCCTGCGTAGGCCACGCCGGCGGCGAGGGCGCGGGCGACCAGGCGCATGCGCGTGCGAGAGTCGAGGACCGGCTCGTCCGACAGGTCGTAGACCAGATCGGGGGAGAAGGCGGCCAGGCCGGCGACGAGGGCGGCGTCGGGCGTGGCCTCCGACACGAGGGGCACGCCGAGGTCGGGGGCGACGGCGCCGATCTTCTCCGTCCCGCCGAGGAGGGCGCCGCCGGCGACGGTGGCGCCGGGGAAGCGCAGGGGCAGGCGCCCGACGGCGGCCGTCACCACGGCGGGGTAGTGCTCGCCGTCGACCAGGACGAGGATGCGCGCCGGCGCGCGGCCTGAGGAGCTGTTCGGGGACGGGACGCGACAAGGCTAATTCAGCCACGGGCCCACGGAGGGTCTGCAACAGTCGTCCGGGTGGCACCGGTCATCGAGGCGCGCCGCCTGGTGAAGGAGTACCGCGACGTGCGGGCCGTCGACGGGGTCGACCTGGTGGTGGACGCCGGGGAGCGCGTCGCCCTCCTCGGCGCCAACGGCGCCGGCAAGTCCACGACGCTGTTCATGCTCCTCGGCCTCGTCGCCCCCGACGCCGGTCACGTCGACCTGCTCGGCCACCGGCTCCCGGGCGGGCGCAGCCGGGCCACCGAGGGCGTCGGCTTTGCCGCCGGCTACGTCCCACTGCCCGACCGGCTGCGGGTGCAGGAGTCGCTTTCGGTGTTCGCCCGGCTGGCCGGGGTGGCCGACGTGCCCGGGGCGGTGGCGGCCGGCCTGGAGCGCTTCGGCGTGGCCCACCTGGCCGACCGGCTGGGCAGCCAGCTGTCCTCGGGCCAGCGCACGTTGTGCGGCATCGTGAAGGCCACGCTGCACCGGCCCCGCCTGCTCGTGCTCGACGAGCCCACGGCCTCGCTCGACCCCGACGTGGCCCAGCGGGTGCGGGCGGGGCTGGAGCGGGCGTGCGCCGAGGACCGGTCGGCGCTGCTGGTCACCAGCCACAACATGACCGACGTGGAGCGGGTGTGCGAGCGCGTCGTGTTCCTGTCCCGGGGCCGGGTGGCGGCGGACGGGCCGCCGGGCGAGGTGGCCGCCCGCTTCGGCCGGGACAGTCTGGAGGAGGTCTTCCTGCACCTCGCGACGGAGGAGGAACGGTGAGGCCGGCGCTGGACGGCCGGCGGGTGCTGGCCGTCACCCGCCGCCACGCCTATGTCATGCGCCGGGCGCCGCAGCGGTGGTTCGACGTGGTGGTGTGGCCGGTGGTGGACACGGTGATCTGGGGATCGATCGGCGTGTTCGTCGACCAGCAGGGCGGCGCCGCCCGCGCCGGTGCCCCGTACCTGCTGTCGGGCATCCTGCTCATGCACGTGCTGTACCAGTCGAACATCGCCGTGGCCACCGGGTTCCTCGAGGAGACGTGGTCGCGCAACGTGGTCAACCTGATGGTCACCCCGCTGCGCGAGCGGGAGTTCATGGCCGGCCTGGTCCTCGTCGGCCTGGCCAAGCTGGCCATGGGGCTCGTCATGGTCGCCCTGGCCGCCTGGGGGCTGTACGCGTTCGACGTCACGGGCGTGGGCTGGGCG
The DNA here is from genome assembly GCA_030773495.1 of Actinomycetota bacterium. Taxonomy (GTDB): domain Bacteria; phylum Actinomycetota; class Acidimicrobiia; order Acidimicrobiales; genus JALYMX01. The sequence goes on from JALYMX010000175.1 coordinate 3,930, forward strand.
CTGGTGCCCATCGTGGCCGTGCTCTCCCTGGTCGGGCTGGCGCTGGCGTTCGTCGTGATCGGCGTGGTGCTGCGCTTCGGCGACGGCGCCGAGATCGTGGCGTGGGGCCTGCTGTTCGTGGTGGTCGCCCTGTCGGGCACCTTCTACCCGCCGGAGGCCCTGCCCGGCGTGCTGCAGCCGCTGTCGGCCCTCCTGCCCTCCACCGCCGCCTTCGAGGCGGCCCGCTCCGTGCTCGACGGCGAGCCCCTCCCGTGGGACCGCCTGGCCGCGGCGGGCGTCGGGCTGGCCGTGATGGTCCCGCTGGCCGTGGCCTTCGCCGCCCGCATGCTCCGGCTGTTCCGCCACCGGGGCTACGTCACCCGGTACACGTAGACACCTAGGCGGCCGGGGGCGGTCAGAGGCCGAGCTCGGCCCGGATGACGGCGCCGTCGGCCTCGACAGCGGTGGGCACCGCGATCTGGCCGATGGCGATGTCGGGGTCCTTGAGGCCGTGCCCGGTGAGGACGCACACCACCGTCGACCCCGCCGGCACCCGCGTCTTCAGCAGGCCGGCCACCGAGGCGGCCGACGCCGGCTCGCAGAAGACCGACTCGCCGGCGGCCAGGAACCGGTAGGCGGCGAGGATCTCCTCGTCGGTGACGGCGGCGATGGCGCCGCCGGACTCGGCGGCGGCCGCCGTGGCGCCGTACCACGACGCCGGCTTGCCGATGCGGATGGCCGTGGCCACCGTCTCCGGCTCGTCGACGGGGCGCCCCTCGACGATGGGAGCGGCCCCGGCCGCCTGGAACCCCAGCATGGCCGGCAGCTTCGAGGACCGGCCCGCCTCCCGGTACTCGAGGTAGCCCTTCCAGTACGCGGTGATGTTGCCGGCGTTGCCCACCGGGATGCAATGGAAGTCCGGGGCGTCGCCCAGGGCGTCGACGACCTCGAAGGCGCCCGTCTTCTGGCCGTCGATGCGGAACGGGTTCACCGAGTTGACCACCGTCACCGCCGCCCCCTCGCCCAGGTCGCGCACGATGGCCAGCGCGTCGTCGAAGTTGCCCCGCACCTGGAGCACCTTGGCCCCGTGGACCAGGGCCTGGGCCAGCTTGCCCAAAGCGATGTGGCCCTCGGGGATCAGCACGGCGCAGGTCATGCCGGCGCGCGCCGCGTAGGCGGCCGCCGACGCCGAGGTGTTGCCGGTGGACGCGCACACCACCGCCTTGGCACCGTCCTCGGCCGCCTTCGAGATGGCGAGGGTCATGCCCCGGTCCTTGAACGACCCCGTGGGGTTGAGGCCCTCGTACTTGAGCCACACCCGGGCGCCCACCCGCTCGCTCAGGCGGGGAGCCGGGAGCAGGGGCGTGGCCCCCTCCCCCAGGGTCACCACGGGCGTGGCGTCGGCCACGGGGAGGAACTCGCGGTACTCCTCGACGACCCCCCGCCACGGCTTCATTCGGGGCCGACGACGCGCAGCAGCGTGCCGACGCGCTCCACCACGTCGAGGTGGCGCAGGCCGGCGAGGGTGGCCTGGACGTCGCGCTCGGTGGCGGTGTGGGTGATGAACACCAGGCGGGCCTCGTCGCCCAGCCCCTCCTGCTCCATGGACCGGATGGACACGCCGTGCTCGCCGAACACGGTGGCCACGGCGGCCAGCACGCCGGGACGGTCGACCACGTCGAGGTCCAGGTAGTACTGCGAGCGCAGCTCCTCGATGCCCCGCAGCCGGGCCGGCTCGAGGGTGCCGGTGCGCCCGCTGCCGCCCTGGAGGAGGTTGTGGGCGGCGTCGACCAGGTCGCCCAGGACGGCGCTGGCCGTCGGCAGGCCGCCGGCGCCCCGGCCGTAGAGCATCAGCTCGCCGACCGCCTCGCCCTCCACGAACACCGCGTTGAACGAGTCGCGCACGGCGGCCAGGGGGTGGGTGAGGGGGACCATGGCGGGGTGCACGCGCACGGCGACGGAGCGGTCGACGCGCTCGGCGATGGCCAGCAGCTTCACCACGAAGCCCAGCCGGCGGGCCACGTCGATGTCGGCCGCCGTCACGCCGGTGATCCCCTCCCGGTAGACGTCGCCGGCGACCACGGTCACCCCGAAGGCGATGCTGGCCAGGATGGCCGCCTTGGCGGCGGCGTCGAAGCCCTCCACGTCCGCCGTCGGGTCCCGCTCGGCGTACCCCAGGCGCTGGGCCTCGGCCACCGCGTCGGCGTAGGACGCGCCCTCCTCGGTCATCCGGGTGAGCACGTAGTTGGTGGTGCCGTTGACGATGCCCATCACTCGCGTGATGCGCTCCCCGGCCAGCGATTCCCGCAGCGGGCGGATGAGGGGGATGCCGCCGGCCACCGAGGCCTCGTAGAGCAGGTCCACGCCGGCCGCCGCGGCGGCCTCGAACAGCTCGGGCCCGGCCGTGGCCAGCAGCTCCTTGTTGGCGGTGACGACGGGCTTGCCCTCCTTGAGGGCGTGCAGGACCAGCGTGCGGGCCGGCTCGACACCGCCGATGAGCTCCACCACGACGTCGACGCCGGGGTCGGCCACCACCGCCTCGGGGTCGTCGGTGAGGCACCCGGCGGGCACCTCGACCGGCCGCGCCCGCGTGACGTCGCGCACGGCCACCCGGGCCACCTCGAAGCGCAGGCCGGTACGCGACAGCGTGCCGTCCCCGTCGCCCCGCAGCAGCCCGAGCAGGGCGCTGCCGACCGTGCCGCACCCAAGCAGGCCGACGCGAACCGAGCGCGGCGCAGGGACGTCCATACCCGAACGCTAACGCCGTTGGCCCGACGGCTCAGAGGTCGAGGCGGAGCAGGTCGTCCAGGGTCTCGCGAGCCACGACCACCCGGGCGCGACCGCCGGCGACGAAGAGGACGGGCGGGCGGGGCACCTTGTTGTACGTCGAGGCCATGGAGTGGCCGTAGGCACCGGTGACCGGGGTGGCCAGCACGTCACCCACGGCGAGGTCGGCGGGCAGGCAGGCGTCGCGCACCAAGACGTCGCCCGACTCGCAGTGCTTGCCCACCACCGTGGCCACCAGTGGGCGGTCGGCGGCGGTGTCCCGGGGCAAAAAGGCCTCGTACCCGCTCCCGTAGAGCACGGGGCGGGGGTTGTCGCTCATCCCCCCGTCCACCGCCACATAGGTGCGGATGCCGGGGAGGTGCTTGACCGTGCCCACCCGGTACAGGGTGATGGCCGCCCCCGCCACCACGGCCCGACCGGGCTCGGCGGTGATGCGGGTGCCCTCCGGGACGCCGGCCTCGGCGCAGGCCGAGCGCACCGCGGCCGCCCACTCGGCCATCGACGGCGCCTCCTCGTCGGCCACGTAGGCCACGCCGAGGCCGCCGCCGACGCACAGCTCGGGCAGGCCCAGCGGCGCGAAGAAGCGGGCCAGCACCTCGACGGCCTTGGCGAACGAGGACAGGAGGAACACCTGGCTGCCGATGTGGGCGTGGATGCCGACCAGCCGGCCGGGCGCCGAGGGGCCGGTGAGCCGGCGCACGGCGGCGAGGGCAGCGCCGCTGGCGATGCTGAAGCCGAACTTGGTGTCCTCCTGGCCGGTACGGACGTACTCGTGGGTGTGGGCCTCGATGCCGGGCGTCACCCGCACGAGGAGCGCCGGCGGCCGGCCTGCCTCGCCGGCGCCCACCAGCCGCTCCAGCCGGTCGATCTCGTCCGAGGAGTCCACGACGATGCGGCCCACGCCCACCTGGAGGGCCCGGCCCAGCTCCTCGTCGGACTTGTTGTTGCCGTGCAGCACGAGGCGATCGGGGGGCACGCCGGCGGCCAGCGCCACGTGGAGCTCGCCGGCGGTGGACACGTCGATGCACATGCCCTCCTCGGCAGCGAGGGCGGCCATCGCCTTGCACAGGAACGCCTTCGAGGCGTAGGCCACGCCGTCGCGGAAGGCGGCCACCGCCTCCCGGCAGCGCCGGCGCAGGTGCTCCTCGTCGTACACGAACAGCGGGGTGCCGTGCTCGTCGGCCAGCGACAGCACGTCGACGCCCCCGACGGAGAGCCGGCCGTCGGGGGCGATGGTGGAGGTCAGCGGGAGCAGGCGGCTGGGCAGCGGCGCGATCTTTTGACGCTACCGTCCCTCCCCCCGCACGATGGGCGGCCCATGGCCGACCCGATCTCCGCCCTCCGGCCACGGTTCGCCGCCGCCCTCGCCGCCGCCTTCGGGGCCGAGCACGCCGGGGTCGACCCGGTGCTGCGCCCATCGGGCCAGCCGCGCTTCGGCGACTACCAGGCCAACGTGGCCATGAGCCTGGCCCGCGCCCTGGGGCGGCCGCCCCGCGAGGTGGCCGGAGCCATCGTCGACCACCTCGACGTCGCCGCGCTGTGCGAGCCACCCACCGTCGCCGGCCCGGGGTTCATCAACCTGCGGCTGCTGCCGGCGTACCTGGCCGCCGAGGTGGCCGCCATGGCCGGCGACGCCCGCCTCGGCGTCACCCCGGCCGCCGCCCCCCAGACGGTGGTCGTCGACTACTCCGGCCCCAACGTGGCCAAGGAGATGCACGTCGGCCACCTGCGCAGCACGGTGATCGGCGATGCCCTGACCCGGGTCCTCGAGCTGCTCGGCCACCGGGTGGTGCGCCAGAACCACCTCGGCGACTGGGGGACGCCGTTCGGCATGCTGCTCGAGCACCTTGTCGAGCTGGGCGCCGAGGCGGGCGCGGCGGCGTCCATCGCCGACCTCGACGAGTTCTACCAGCAGGCCCGCGCCAAGTTCGACAGCGACCGCGGCTTCGCCGAGCGGGCCCGCCTGCGGGTCGTGGCCCTCCAGAGCGGCGATCCATCGACGTTGGCGCTGTGGCGGGGGCTGGTCGAGGAGTCGGAGCGCCACTTCCAGTCCGTCTACGCCCGCCTGGGCGTCACGCTCACCGACGCCGACGTGCGCGGCGAGAGCTCGTACAACGACCTCCTCGACGACAGCGTCGCCGAGCTGGAGGCCAAGGGGCTGGTGCGGGTCGACGAGGGGGCCCTGTGCGCGTACCCGCCCGGCTTCACCGGCCGAGACGGCGAGCCCCTTCCTCTCATCGTGCGCAAGCGCGACGGCGGCTACGGCTACGCGGCCACCGACCTGGCCGCCCTGCGCTACCGGACCTGCGAGCTGGGCGCCGACCGCGTCGCCTATGTGGTCGACGCCCGCCAGAGCCAGCACTTCGCCATGCTCTTCGCCGTGGCCACCCAGGCGGGGTGGCTCGACGGGCGCCGGGCCGAGCACGTGGCCTTCGGCACCCTGCTCGGCCCCGACGGGCGGCCGTTCCGAACCCGCGCCGGTGGCACCGTGAAGCTACGGGACCTGCTCGACGACGCCGTCGAGCGGGCGGCCGCCGTCGTGTCGCGGTCGCGGCCGGACCTCGGCACCGAGGCGGTGGCCGACGTGGCGCGTGCCGTGGGCATCGGGGCGGTGAAGTACGCCGACCTCAGCAACGACCGGCTCAAGGACTACGTGTTCGACTGGGACCGGATGCTGGCCATGGAGGGCAACACCGCTCCGTACCTCCAGTACGCCCACGCCCGCATCCGCTCCATCTTCCGAAAGGGCGGCGAGGAGGCGCCGGCGGCAGCGGGCGTGACGGTGGCGGAGCCCGCCGAGCGGGCGCTGGCCCTTCGGCTGGTGTCGCTCGACGGGGTCATCCAGGCCACCGCCGAGCACCTCCAGCCCCATCGGCTCTGCACGTACCTGTTCGACCTGGCCAGCGACTTCACGTCGTTCTACGAGCAGTGCCCGGTGCTGCGGGCGGGCTCGCCCGAGTTGCGGGCCTCGCGGCTGGCGCTGTGCGACCTCACCGCCCGGGCCCTGTCGCTCGGCCTGGGCCTGCTCGGCATCGAGGCTCCCGAGCGGATGTAGGCCCGGGAGGCGCTACGGCGAGCCGGCGATGAGGTCACGCACCCGCTGGAGCAGGTCGAGCGGGTCGAAGGGCTTGGTGACGTAGTCGTCGGCGCCGGTGTCGTCACCGGCCCGCAGGTCGGCCTCCTGCGCCTTGGCCGACAACAGAAGGACGGGGATGGACGCCGTGCTCGGCTCGCCCTTGAGCGTCCTGGCCACGTCCAACCCGTTCATCCCGGGCATCATGATGTCGAGGATCACCGCGTCGGGGCGCTCGACGCGTGCCCGGTCGAGGCCCTCCACGCCATCGCTGGCCAGGATGACCTCGTAGCCCTCCATCTCGAAGTTGACCTTGAGCAGCTTCTGGATGACGGGGTCGTCGTCCACCACCAGGACCCGGGACGCCACGGACCAAGCTTAGGTGGTGGGGCG
>JALYMX010000176.1 GCA_030773495.1 Actinomycetota bacterium
CCGCCGGTGTCGCCGCCCCCGCCGTCGTGCCGCGCGCCCAGTGGGGCGCCGACGAGTCGAAGCGCCGCGGAACGCCGGCGTTCGCCCCCGTCACCAAGCTGGTCGTGCACCACACGGCGACCAGCAACGACGACCCTGATCCGGCCGCCACCATCCGGGCGATCTACGCCTTCCACACCGAGGTCCGCGGCTGGGACGACATCGGCTACAACTTCCTCGTCGACCACCGCGGGCGGGTGTACGAAGGGCGCCACTCCCGGGCCTACGCGCCCGGCGAGAGCCCCACCGGGGAGGACGTCGAGCGGCGCGGCGTGATCGGGGCCCACGCCGAGGGGGCCAATACGGGGTCGGTCGGGGTCGCCCTCCTCGGCGACTTCACCTCGACGGGGCCGGCGCCGGCGGCCGTGTCGGCCCTCGAGGCGACCCTGGCATGGAAGGCGGCGCGCCACGACATCGACCCCGAGGGTTCCTCCCTCTATACCCGGGTGGGCGACGGGAGCACCGTGCGCTTCCCCAACATCTCCGGGCACCGCGACACCCGGGCCACCACGTGCCCGGGCGACCTGCTGTACGCCGCCCTCCCCGGCCTGCGCCGGCGCCTGGCCACCGAGGTGACGCGCATCCCCCGCGGGTACTGGATCGCCGGGCGCAACGGCGCCGTGCACGCCTTCGGGGCCGCCGCCCACCGCGGCGACGCGTCCTCCGTCCGCCTCGCCCAGCCCATCCGGGGGATGGCGGCCACGCCGTCGGAGCAGGGGTACTGGCTGCTGGGCGGCGACGGCGGCATCTTCGCCTTCGGCGACGCCCGCTTCTTCGGCTCCACCGGCGCCATCCGGCTCAACCAACCCGTCGTCGGCATGGCGTCCACGCCCACCGGGGCCGGCTACTGGCTGGTCGCCTCCGACGGCGGCGTCTTCGCCTTCGGCGACGCCCGCTTCTTCGGCTCCACCGGCGCCATCCGGCTCAACCGGCCGGTGGTGGGGATGGCGAGCACGCCGACCGGGAACGGGTACTGGCTCGTCGCCTCCGACGGCGGCATCTTCGCCTTCGGCGACGCTCAGTTCCACGGCTCCACCGGACGGTTGCGGCTGAACTCGCCGGTCGTGGCCATGGAGGCCACGCGCGAGGGCACCGGGTACTGGCTCGTGGCCCGCGACGGCGGGGTGTTCTCGTTCAACGTGGACTTCGCCGGGAGCGTCCCCGGGCTGGGGCTGGCGTCCTACGCCGGCAGCGCCGCCCTGCGCTCCACCCTCAACGGGCTGGCCTACTACGTGCTCGGCGCGGACGGCGGCGTGTTCACCTTCGGGCCGGCCCGCTTCTTCGGCTCCCGTCCCGGCCTGTCCGGGCCCACGGCGGCCGTCGACCTCGCCGTGGTCGACCGCCCGCTGCCCCCCGGATGAGCGTGCCCGGCCACTAGGTTCGCCTGCCATGTCCATGCCGGTCCTCCGTCGTGCTCGTCCCCGCCGTGGCCGCGTCGCCCTGATCGCCGTCGCACTCGTCGTCCCGCTCCTCGTGACCGGCCGGCCCACCCCGGCCGGCGCCTATCCGGCCCCCGACGTGGAGCTCCGCGGCCACGGCTTCGGGCACGGTCGGGGGATGGGCCAGTACGGCGCCCTCGGCTACGCCCTCGCCGGCCGGCCGTACACCCAGATCCTCGACCACTACTACGGCGGGACCACGCTGGGGACGCTGGGCGACGTGCCCATGTCGGTGCGCATCGTCCGCCTCGACGGGGCGGCCGAGACGGTCGTGCAGCAGGAGCAGGGGGTGGCGACCACCAGCACCCACCCGGGCGTCCCGTTCCGGGCCCTTCGGGTGCGTCTCGTCGCCCCGAACACCTTCGAGGTGGCCAGCGCCGACGCGTGCACGGGGACGTGGACGGTCATCGCCCCTGCCGCCGTCGGGCCGGTGACGCTCGGGTCGGGCGTCCCCCAGACCGACGACCGCACCACCATGCTCCAGCTGTGCGAGGGCGCCACGGCCCGGTGGTACCGGGGTCACTTCGAGGTGCTGGACAGCGGCGGCGCCCGCACGGTGAACCACGTCGGGCTCGAGGGGTACCTGCGGGGGGTCGTGCCCAGGGAGAGCCCGGCGGCGTGGGGCGCCCTCGGCGAGGGCCGGGGGATGCACGCGCTGCGGGCCCAGGCCGTCGCCGCCCGCTCCTATGCCCGGGCGCAGAACCGCTCCCCCTACGCCAAGACGTGCGACACCGAGACCTGCCAGGTGTACGGCGGGTTCGCTGTGCAGGACCCGGGCGGCTACCGCGACCTCGAGTCGGCGGCGACCAACACCGCCATCGCCGAGACGGCCGGCCAGGTGCGCCTCTTCGCCGCCACCGGCGCCGTCGCCTCCACGGAGTTCTCCTCGTCCACGGGAGGGCACACGGCGGGCGGGGTGTTCCCCGCCGTGGTCGACGAGGGGGACGGCGTGGCCCTCAACCCCAACCACACCTGGACGGGGCGGGTGCCCGTGGCCGCCATCGAGGCCGCCTTCCCCGGCATCGGCCAGCTCCGGTCGGTGGACGTCACCCGGCGCAACGGGCTGGGCGACATGGGCGGGCGGGTGCTCGAGGTCGTCCTGGTGGGAACGGCCGGGCGGCAGACCCTCACCGGCAACGACTTCCGCAGCAGGTTCGGCCTCAAGTCGGACTGGTTCACCGTCACCAACAACCCCAGCGGCGGCGTCACCGGCTACTGGGTGGTGGCGGCCGACGGCGGGATCTTCTCCTTCGGCGCCGCCGCCTTCCACGGCTCGATGGGCGGCCGGCGGCTGAACTCGCCGGTGCTCGGCATGGCGGCCACGCCGGGCGGCGGCGGCTACTGGCTGGTGGCCGGCGACGGCGGCATCTTCAGCTTCGGCGACGCCCGCTTCGCCGGGTCGACGGGCAACATCCGCCTCAACCAGCCGGTGGTGGGGATGGCCTCGTCGCCGTCGGGCAGCGGCTACTGGCTGGTGGCCCGCGACGGCGGCATCTTCGCCTTCGGCGACGCCCGCTTCGCCGGGTCCACCGGCAACATCCGCCTCAACCAGCCGGTGGTGGGCATGGCCCGCACGCCCAGTGGCAACGGCTACTGGCTGGTCGCCGCCGACGGCGGCATCTTCGCCTTCGGCGACGCCCGCTTCGCCGGCTCCACCGGCAACATCCGCCTCAACCAGCCGGTGGTCGGCATGGCGGCCACCCCGACCGGCCAGGGCTACTGGCTGCTGGCCGCCGACGGGGGCGTGTTCGCCTTCGGCGACGCCCGCTTCCTCGGCTCGCTCGGCGCCACCAGGCTCGCCCAGCCCATCGTCG
>JALYMX010000177.1 GCA_030773495.1 Actinomycetota bacterium
AGGCCCAGGGCCAGGTCGGCGTCGTCATCGGTGGGGCGGCACCCGGCCCCGTCGGGGCCGCCCTCCAGGGCGTAGCGCCGGCCACCGGGCGCCCCGAAGCCACCGTCCACGTCGAGCACGAGCCGGCCGGGGACGGCGTAGCGCCGGGCGGCGAGGGCGGCTCCCACGTCGAGCAGCCGGGCCCACAGGAAGTCGGAGGCCATGGTGACCCGCAGGCGGCGGGGGTCGGCCAGCATCCACCGCAAGGGGTCCTCCACCGGGCGGCTCTCGGCCTCGACGACCTCCGTGAGGTCGATGGAGAGCAGGAACCGCCACAGCGCGGCGTCGGCCCCGGGGGACAGGGCCACGACCTCCTGGACGAGCACCCGCCCGCACGGCATCCCGTGCTCCCACCGCGACTTCACTCGGTACGAGGCGTAGCCGTCGGCCTCGCCTTCCGCCGACTCGTGCACGGCGTAGAACCGTGGGCTGGCCCCCTCCCGGCGGGGCTCGGGGTCGCGCAGCGCGCCCTCCCACCACTCGGCGCTGCGCCCGAGGTCGCCGGGCTGGCGGCGCCGGGCCTGGTCGTGGACGGCCGGGAGCACCTTGGCCGCTGTCCCGGCGTCGACCAGCTCCACCCGCCCCCGCCCCTCGGGGACGAGGAGGGCGCCGTGGCGGCGCTCGATCTCGACCGCAACGTGCGACGAGGCCAGCCCGTAGCCGAAGCGGCCGTAGATGGCGCTCTCCGAGGCCAGCAGCAGGGCCACCGCCTCCCCGCGGGCCCGGGCGTCCTCGAGCAGGCGCCCCATCATCAGGCGCAGCAGGCCCCGCCGGCGGTGGGTGGGCAGCACCCCCACGTAGGTGAGCGCGGCCACCGTGGTGGTGGTGAGGCCGGGGAGGGTGAGCTCGAGCGGCGGGGCGGCGGCGGTGGCCACGATGCGCCCACCCTCGAACACGGCCAGGGCCCGCTCGAGGGGCCCCAGCTGGGCCCGGGCGACGGCGGCGTCGTCAGCGTCGGGCGGCGCCTGGCCGAACGCCGTGCTGTCCACCCGGAGGTAGGCCTCGAGCTCCTCCTCGGTGACCGGGCGCAGCTCGAGGTCCACCGGGCTCCTTCTACTGCGGCGCCCCCTTGGCGTCGAGCGATTTGCGGATCAGCTCGACGGCCGCCTCGCTGGCGTTGGCGTCGTCGCCCTTCAGGTCGAGCAGCTCGGCCCGGTCGCGCTCGGCCTCGGCCGCTGCCCCCGAGTCCGCCGCCGCCAGGCGAGCCTCCACCCCCTGCTCGACCAGGAGGCGGGCCTCGGCCAGCAGGGCCTCGACCATCTCGTCCTCGGGCACCACCCGCACCACCTTGCCCTTCACGAACAGGTGGCCGCGGCGGCGGCCGGCGGCGATCCCGAGGTCGGCCTCCCTGGCCTCTCCGGGGCCGTTCACCACACAGCCCATCACGGCCACCTGGACGGGGAGCTGCTCGGCCTCGAAGGCGGCCTGGGCGTCCTTGGCCACGGCGATCACGTCGATCTCGGCCCGCCCGCACGACGGGCAGGCGATGAGGTCGACCCCCTTGCGCTCCCGCAGGTTCAGCGCCTCGAGGAGCTGGCGGCCGGCCCGGGCCTCCTCGACGGGGTCGGCGGTCAGCGAGTAGCGGATGGTGTCGCCGATGCCCTCGGCCAGCAGGGTGGCGATGCCGGCGGTGCCCTTGATGAGGCCGGCCGGCGGGGGCCCGGCCTCGGTGACGCCCAGGTGCAGCGGGTGGTCCACGGTGTCGGCCAGGAGCCGGTAGGCGGCCACCATGAGCGGCACGCTCGACGCCTTCACCGAGATCTTGACGTCGTCGAAGCCGACGTCGGCGAACAGCCCCAGCTCCACCATGGCCGACTCCACCAGGGCCTCCGGCGTGGGGCCGCCATGGCGGGCGTAGATCCGGGGGTCGAGCGAGCCGGCGTTGACGCCGATGCGCACCGGCACCGCCCGGTCGCGCGCCTCGGCGGCCAGCAGGCGGATGTGCTCCGGGCGGCGGATGTTGCCCGGGTTGAGCCGCAGGCAGTGGACCCCCGCCTCCAGGGCGGCCAGCCCCATGCGGTGGTCGTTGTGCACGTCGGCCACGATGGGCACCGGCGAGCGGGGCACGATGCGGGCCAGCCCCTCGGCGGCGTCCTGGGAGTTGCAGGTGCAGCGGACGATGTCGGCGCCGGCGGCGGCCAGCGCGTACACCTGGGCCAGCGTGCCCTCGACGTCGGCCGTCTTGGTGATCGTCATCGACTGCACGCTCACCGGCGCGCCGCCGCCCACGGGGACCGACCCCACCCGGATGCGCCGGGTCTGGCGGCGGGGGGCGGCGATCACTACTCGAACGGGTTGGCGATGGGCCGGACGATGTCGAGGTACAGCGAGGTCACCCCGAGGAAGATGATCATGAGGAACACCATGTAGTACACGGGCATGGCCTTGGCCACGTCGGCGTGGTAGCGGCGGCCCCGCCGGGAGCGGAGGCGCTCGTAGGTGGCGATGGCCACGTGCCCCCCGTCGAGGGGGAGCAGGGGGATCATGTTGAACAACCCGACGAACACGTTGATGCTGAACAGCAGGCCGAGCACCTCGCGCAACCCCGTGTCGGCCGCCTGCGACGCCACCCGCACGAACCCTACCGGCGACAGGAACCGCGGATCGTCGGGAGAGGAGGGCTCCCCGCCGCCGCCGGTGAGCAGGCGGCCGTAGGACGTGGCGCCGTTCGGCGAGAAGATGGTGCCGAGGGCCTTCACCGTCTCCACGCTGGCCCGTCCCACCCCGGTGGCCGAACGGCCCAGCGCCTCCACGGGGCCCAGGCGCTCGATGGCGTACGCCGAGCCGATGCCGAGGAAGCCGGTGGGCTCGGTGGGACGGTCGGCGTCGGCGATGTCGCCCACGTCGACCTTGCTCAGGTCGAGCGGCGTGCCCACCAGCTCCAGGCGCCGCCCGTCACGCTCGACGCCGAACCGGATGGGCTGCCCCGGGTGGGCCCGGATGTAGCGCGGGACGTCGTTCCACTCGTTGACCGGCTGGCCGTCGACGGTGAGCAGCCGGTCGCCCACCTTCAGCCCGGCCTGCTCGGCCGGACTGGGGCCCGACTCCAGCCGGCTGATCGAACCCACCTCCGCCAGGGGGCGGTCGAAGTCGGGCACGCCCACCACGGTGAAGATGGTCCACAGGAGCAGGAAGGCGAGGATGAAGTGGACGGTGGAGCCGGCCACGGCCACCGACAGCCGCCGCCAGTACGGCTTCTGACGGTAGGTGCGGTCCTCGTCGGCCGGGTCGACCTTGTCGAGGTTGCTCATCCCGATGATCTTCACGTAGCCACCCGCGGGGATGGCCTTGACGCCGTACTCAGTCTCCCCCTTGCGCACCGACCACAGACGGGGGCCGAAGCCGAGGAAGAACTCGGTGACCTTCATGCCCGCCCACTTGGCCGTGACGAAGTGGCCGAGCTCGTGGAGCATGATCATGAGGATGATGGCCAGCACGACCGCCACGGTGGTCGTGACGCCGGCGACGACGGTGGCGACGGCGGCGCCCAGGAGGATGAGGCCCAGGCGCACGAGCGCGGCCCGCTGCTCCTCGCGGGTGGGGTCCTCCCTCTGGCCGCGCCGGTCCTCGGTCGTCTGTGTCGGGGTCATGCCGCTCTCGCTCTCCGCTCCACCGATGCCCGGGCCCTCTCCCGCGCCACCCGATCGGCCTCCAGCACAACGCCGAGGCTGTCGGCTTTCGTTCCCGGGCAGCGCTCGAGGCACTCCTCGATGACGGCGGCGATGTCGGGCCAGGCGACCGCCCCGTCGAGGAAGGCGGCCACCGCCACCTCGTTGGCCGCGTTGAGCACGGCCGGCGCCGTCCCCCCCTGCCGCCCGGCGGCGTAGGCCAGGCCCAGGCAGCGGAAGGTGGCCACGTCGGGCGGGGCGAAGTCGAGCCGGCCGAGGCGGGCCCAGTCGATGGCGCCGTAGGCCACCGGTGCCCGCTCGGGGTAGGCCAGGGCGTAGGCGATGGGAAGGCGCATGTCGGGGAGCGAGAGCTGGGCCACGGTGGAGCCGTCGGTGAACTCCACCATGGAGTGGACGACGGACTGGGGCTGCACGACGACGTCGATGGCGTCGTAGCCAACGCCGAACAGCTCGTGGGCCTCGATGACCTCGAGCCCCTTGTTCATCAAGGTGGAGGAGTCCACGGTGATCTTCGGGCCCATGCGCCAGGTCGGATGGGCCAGGGCGTCGTCGACGGTGACCCCGGCCAGCTCCTCGGGGCGGCGCCCGAGGAAGGGACCCCCGCTGGCGGTGAGCACAAGGCGGCGCACCTCGGCCGGCCCGCGGCCGGCCCGCAGGCACTGGTGCAGCGCCGAGTGCTCCGAGTCCACGGGCAGGATCACGGCTCCCGGCGTGGCGCGCACGGCCTGCACGACCGGGCCGGCGGCGATGAGCGACTCCTTGTTGGCCAGGGCCAGGCGGCGTCCGGCGGCCAGGGCGGCGAGGGTGACCGGGAGGCCGGCGAACCCGACGACCCCGTTCACCACGACGTCGGCCTCGGTGGCGATGGACGCCAGGGCGTCGGGGCCGGCCCGCAGGTCGATGCCGGCGGGCAACCGGGCGGCCAGGGCGGGGG
>JALYMX010000178.1 GCA_030773495.1 Actinomycetota bacterium
CACGACGCCGCCGGACCGCCGGAGCCGGCGCCGGCCGAGCCGCTCGCGCTCTGGCGCAAGGTCGCCGTGGCGGTGCTGGTCCTCGGCCTCGCCGCCGGTGTGGTCTGGCAGCTCACCGATGACGGCGACGGCGGTTCGAGCACCACCCCGACCACCGCGCCGTCCACCACGTCGGCGGCCCCGACGGCGACGACGCTGGACCCGTCGAAGCCCCCGGAGCTGCGCAACACCGGCGAGGACTTCGACGCCATCGTTCGAAGCGTCGAGGCGTTCGAGAACTGGGTCTACCAGTACGACCCTGACCCGAAGTGGGTTCCGGAGTACATCGACCCCCGCAACAGCGACGAGTTCGGGTTCAAGAGGACCCAGGAGAGCCTCGCCGCTCTAAAGGCGGCGGGGGAGCGCTACAACTCCGCGACGACCCGAATCCACAAGGTCATCGTGCGCGACCGGGTAAGCGAGCACCAGGTGGGTGTCTACGTAGTTCGCGAGCACCTCGGTGGAGCTGTGGTCGATCGCAACGGCAACGTCGTTCTCGAGCTTGAGACGCTCCCGCCGACGGGCTACTTCGAGGACTGGGTTCGCGGCGAGGATGGCCGATGGCGACTCTTCCACCAGGTCGTCCTTGGGCCGCCGAGCCCGGACGTGATGCAGTGAGAGCTGCCGCAGTCGCCGCCCTGGTTGCGGTGGTCGTGCTCAACCATCCCGCTCCGACCCGTGCCCAGGAGTCACCGACGAGTAGCGGTACGCCGTCGACTCCCCCAACCACCGGTCTGTGTGATCTCCGTAAAGGGAGTTCGCTGTGCGCCGGCCTCGGGAACGGCGAGCGCCCGGTCACCAGTTCCGTTGAGCCGACGAGGGGGTCCGCTCGCCGCGCGACCACGCGCCAAACCACGACAAGGTGGGAGCGCGTCTCCCTCGCGAAGGAACGAGGCCCGGGTGAATTCGTCGGATGCACAGCGCCCCTGACGGGCCTTGCCGGCACCTTGCACAAGCTCCGGCGCATCGACACGATCACGGGCCGCGTCGTCCAGGAGCATCTGCGGTGTGTCACGGACCCCATACCCTCGGCCAGACGGCCGGACGCCGTGAGTTCGCAGCGCCCCCCCGCCGAACGGATCTGGAGCGAGGTGCCTCTGCCAGAGCCGACGTGGGGACTGAGCCCGGGACTGGACGGCCTCACGGGACTTCCGACGCACCTGTGGGACCCGCGTGGCGGCGCCCCGGTCTCGACCACCGTGGACCTCGGTGGGTTCACGGCGACAGCGACAGCTCGACCTGTTCATTACGAGTGGACGATGTGGGAGCCCAGCGACCCGGAGAACCGGAACCCCCACCCGGTCGTCTCCTCCCTCGTTCCCGGCAGCGAGTCGAAACCCGCCGCGACGTACACCTACGAGACCAAGGGCGACTACACGGTGACGCAGACGGTGACCTGGGCAGGGACGTACAGGCTGACCGGTCCAGGCGTGAACGAGGTGGTCGACCTCGGCACGACGACCACCACCTCGTCGAGGACCTACCACGTCACCGAAGTGCGTGCCGTCCTGAGAGGCTGAGGCGTGTCGGACCCGTTGGTAAGTGACCTTCTTGAGGTTGAGGTTGACGGCCGCCCCCCGCCCGCTCCCGAACGCGGTCCGGCACTCCAACATCGGTCGCGCCCGGCGGTGGTGCTGGCCGCGGCGGTCGCCGCGACGGCTCTCCTCGTCGGGATGCTTCGCTCACCAGCCGATGGCGATGGTCCCGTCGGTACCGCGGCGTCGAGGCCGCCGGCAGACAGCCCGGAACAAGAGGTCCTCCAGGCGACCGCCGCTGCCATGTCGGCGTGGGGCGAGTTCGCTGTCACCGGCGACGTGGCGCATCTCGCCGCATACTTCGCCGCGGACGGCCCCCAGTACCGCCTGCTCGCCAGCGAGGCTCGGCAGATGGAGGTGGCAAGCCCGAGCGAGCCGTACGAGGTGGAGACCAGCGGGGTGGTCGAGAGCCTTTCGGCGGAGCGGGCAAGAGTACGGGCCGCCGTCGTGTGGCGACACGCCGCCGAGGCAGAGCGGCGATGGGAGTGGTTCA
>JALYMX010000179.1 GCA_030773495.1 Actinomycetota bacterium
GCCGCGCCAGCCCCGCCACGGCGGGGACGATGCCCGCCGGCGCCAACGCCACGACACCCAGTCCCAGCGCGCCGAACACCAGGCCCAACCGGCCCCGAAGGTGCTCCTGGACGGCCTCCAGCCCGAGGCCGAAGGTGAGCCCGAAGGCGCCCACGACGGGCCCGGCCAGCGTGCCCACCCCCCCGGCCACCACGGTGACGACGTAGCGGAACGACTCGGTCTGCACGTCGAGGAACGAACCCGAGCTCACCGACAGCGTGCGCAGCGCCCCGACCCAGCCCCCGACGGCCACCACGGCGGCGGACACGGCGAAGGCGCCCACGCGATGCCGGTAGGGGTCGATGCCGAAGGCGCGGGCGGCAACCTCGCAGTCGCGCACCGCGCCCAGCGCCCGGCCCCACCGGCTGCGGCGCAGGTTGCGGGAGACGACGAGGGCGCCCAGGAGGAACACCACCGCGGTGTAGTAGACGCCGGCCAGGCTGTGGCCCCGGGCCAGGAAGGCGTTGCGCGTGTCGGGGACCTGCTCGACGGTGCGCCCACCCAGCCCGCCCAGCTGGTCGGCGGCGAGGACGACGACGGAGGGCACCAGCGCGCCGAAGGCCAGGGTGACGGCCGTCAGGTGGAACCCCCGCAGGTGGCAGCACAGCAGCGCCAGGGCGGCGCCGAGGACGGCGCCGACGGCGGCGGCGAACACGGGCCCGAACCACGGCCCGTTGCGGACGACGGCGTCGGGCAGGAGCGAGGTGCCGGCCAGCAGCTCGGGCCCGAGGACGGCGCCGGCGTAGCCGCCGGCCACGAAGAACCCGGCGTGGCCGAGCGACAGCAGGCCGGCGGAACCGAGCAGGATGTTGAGCCCGGTGGCCGCCCCGGCCAGCACCATGGCCTCCACCCCGAGGTCCAGCCACCTGCGGTCCCCGGCGGCGGCCGGGCCGAACCAGAGGGCGAAGGCGACCAGTGCCGCCGGGGCCGTCAGCGCTCGGGCGCGATCGCCCCACCCGACGCCGGCCACTACACCTTCTCGACGGGCCGACGACCGAACAGCCCGGTGGGCCGCACCACCAGCACGGCGGCGAACAGCGTGAGCACGACGACCAGCTCGAAGCGCCCCGCCGAGGGCGTCAGCGTGCGGGCCACGGCAGGGACCAGGGCCACGAGGTAGCCGCCGACGAGGGCGCCCCGGGCCGACCCCAGCCCGCCGAGGACGGCGGCCACGAGCGCCTGCACCCCCAGGAGGAGCCCGTTCTCGAGCCGCACGAACAGCCGGGGGGCGAGCAGCACGGCGGCCACCCCGGCCAAGGCGCCGGCCAGCGCGAAGGTCACCCGCACGACGGCCGCCGGGTCGACCCCGACCAGGGCCGCCGCTTCGCGGTCCTCGGCCACGGCCCGTAGCGCCCGCCCCGGGCGGGTGCGCCGCTGCACGACGTCGGCCCCCACGGCCAGGGCGACGGCGGCGACCACGATGAGAACGTCGGCCGGCGTCACCGCCACCCCGGCCGCCCTGGCGACCCGCCACCCGAGCACCGACCCGACGAGCGGGGGGAGACGGTGGGGAGCGGCGTCGACGCCGAGGCGCACGAGGTCGACGACCACCAAGCCGGCGGCGAAGGTGGTGAGGACCCAGGTGACGTCGGTGGCGGCGTGGAAGCGCCCGAGCGGGCGCACGGCGACCAGCTCGACAACCACGCCGGCGACCGCCGTCGCCACCACGGCGAGGGCGAAGGCGGCACCGACGGGGACGCCGGCGCGGGTCAGCGCGTACGCCCCGTACCCGGCGGCGACGACCAGCGACCCGTGGGCGAAGTTCAAGATGCCCGTGGCCGAGAACACCAGCGTGTAGCCGAGAGCCACCAGGGCCAGCCCGGACCCGACGGTCGCCGTGGACACGACGACCTGCGCCAGGTCGGTCACGGGCGGCGCTGCACTAGTGGACCCGGCAGGCGGGGCTCAGCCCATCCGGCGTCACCGTGCAGTGGGTGCCGAAGCGCTCGGCCACCACCTGCGCCATCACCTCCGGATGGGCCCTGCGGTTGGCCTCGAGGGTGGGCCGCACGAGCTGGGTGGGCCCGGCCGGGATGCCGGCGAAGGCCTGCCCCTGCGACCACTCCCGGCCCAGCTCGTAGGCGGGGTCGGTGGGCACCGGGCCGCGGGCGCCCCGCTCCATGGTGACGATCGCCACCTCGTCGAGGGTGCGGGCCAGGTGGCGGTCGCGGGTGAAGCTGAACGGCACCGAGGCGAAGGTGATGGCGCCCGTCGTCTCCATGCCCTGCACCACCCGCTCCCGGTCGGTGCTGCCCGCCTTGCGCACGCCGTGGAGCACGGCGGCAAGGGCGTCGGCCGGCGACTCCTCGCCCCCGGTGGGCTCGGTCCGGAGGAAGTTCCTGATCCAGCCGCCCACCGCGAAGCTGGGCAGGTACACGAGGCCGCCCACGTGCCAGGCCGTCACCGTGCCCACGCGCGCCGCGTCGCCGGCCAGCTCCACCCACGTCTTGTCGCCGGCACCGGGGGGCGACCCGAACACGTGCGGGTGCCAGCGCTCGCCCTTGGCCGTCGACGTGTCCACGTAGGCGGCGTCCATCTCCGCCAGCTGGGACACCACGCCGGCCGTGTTGGCCGCCAGGCCGTCGACGTACAGCACGTGGGGCCGGCCCTCGCGCAGGCGCTGGAGCTGCGGGCCGTAGTCGGAGTCGGTGAGGGAGAAGGTGTCGACGCCGGTGACCTCCATGCCGGCGTCGGTGAAGGCCCGCTCGAACCGGCGCCTGGCGCTCCCGCTCGGGTCGAGCAGCCCGTCGTAGAGGTAGGCGGCGGTGCGGTAGCCCCTGTCGTTCGCCGCGTAGTCGGCCAGCACGGTCTTGGTGTGGACGTCGGGCACGACCATCTGGAACACCGAGCGGCCGGCCCGGTCGCCCTCGGGGTACAGGTGGCCGGACGAGTACGGGTCGTTGAAGGCGGCCACCAGGGGCATCTGGTCCCGCTTCACCTGGGGGAGCGCCTGGCTGAACCCCACCCCGCCGCACCACAGCACGCCCACCACGCCCCGTGCCGCCAGGTCGGCGTAGACCCGGGGGCCGGCGCCCGGGTCGATCCCGGTGTCCCGCCTGACCAGCTCCACCTTGCGCCCGCCGATCCCCCCGGTGGCGTTGAGCTGGCGCACGGCGGCGTCGAGCGACCGGTCCACGATGGTGCCGAGGAAGGCCCCGACCCCCGAGAAGGGGGCGACCACGCCGACGAGCAGGGTGTCGCGCGCCCCCCCAACGCCTCCCTCGGTGCCGCGGGCGCAGGCACCCACCACC
>JALYMX010000180.1 GCA_030773495.1 Actinomycetota bacterium
CCGGCGCCGGCCGGTCGGCCACGACGACGACCGGGGCGCAGGCGGCCACGAGCGCCGCCCACCCGGCCTTGGGCTGCCGCTCGTGGTCGAGCACCGACCAGGTGACGCCCGGGTGGCCGTCGGCCAGGCTGAACTGGCAGAACCCGCCGGTGGGCCGGTACTTGAGGCGGCGCAGCGTCTCGACGGTGAACCGCACCACGTCGGCCTGGTGGGCCTGCGACGCCGCCCGCCACTCCTCGAAGGTGGCGAAGCGGGACGGCGCCAGCCCGTTGCGCTCGAACATCTCGAGCTGGAGGGCGTGCCGGCGGCGGAGCCGGGCCCAGTCGAGGTCCGGCCACCGCTCGGGCTCGAGGAAGTCGTCGCTGGCCGGGACGGCCTGGGCCCCGAACTCGGAGACGAAGCGGGCCAGGCGAGGGAGCCACCGGGACAGCTGGGGGACGTCGCGCTCGCTCCCGTGGTACCAGCCGAAGTACGCGTGGGTGTCGTTGCCCAGCACGCCGGAATGGGGTCGGACGGGCCGGCTCGGGTCGGCGCTGCGCAGGGCCCGGGCCACGGCGGCGTCGAGGACCGTCTTGTTCCACGAGGGCAGGGCCTGGCCGGCGGCGAACCGCAGCCCCTGGGCCAGGGGCGAGGCCGGCTCCGCGCCGGGCGACACGTCCCACGCGAACGGCTCGTTGTGCCCGCACCACAGCGCCACCGACGGGTGGTGGCCCAGCAGGTCGACCGCCGCCACCGCCTGGCGGGCCGCCTCGCGAGCCGTGCCGCGGGCGTACCCCCACTGCAGCGGCAGGTCCTGCCACACCAGCACGCCGTGGCGGTCGGCCGCCTCGTACAGCTCCGGGCGGCTCACGTGCCCGTGGGCCCGCAGCAGGTCGAGTCCGGCGCTCTTGGCCAGCGCTACGTCGGCTTCCAGCTCGGATGCGGCCGCCTCGCCGAGCGCCATGCGCGTCGGGCCCTGGTTGGCACCCTTGACGAACAGCCGCTCGCCGTTGACCCGCAGCACCCAGTCGCGCAGCCGCACCTGGCGCAGCCCCGTGCGCAGCACCCGCCGGTCGCTGGCGCCGTCGTGCCCGTCCGCGCCCACCTCCACCGCCGCCTCCACGGTGGTGGGCGGGCCCAGGGCGTGGGGCCACCACAGCGGGGGGCGGTCCACGGCCACGGTCCAGCGCAGCTCGTCGCCGCCGGCCCGAACGTGGTGCCGAAGGACGTGCTCGACGCCGGCGACCGTGGTGCGCACGGTCACTCCCGTCGCCTCGGCGGCGTCGAGCCGGGCGGTGAGCGCCACGACGGCCTGGTGCTCGTCGGCGGAACGACACAGCAGGCGCAGGCGGGTGAGACGCACGGGGCCGGTCACGTCGACGCCGACCGGCCGCCAGATGCCGCCCGGGTTCCACTCGGGATCGAGGCAGTCCCAGTGCTGGAACACGCCGGTGAACGCCCGCTTGGCCCGCAGGTCGACGAGCCGCTCGCACGCCGCCTCCACGACCACGACGTGCTCGGAGCGGGCCCGTAGCTGGGCCGTGACCTCGAAGTGGTGCGGGAAGAAGTAGCCCTCGGTGGCGCCCAGGAGGTCGCCGTCGAGCCAGACGCGGGAGCGGTAGAAGACCCCGTCGAGGCGCAACCACGCCCGCCGGCCGTCACCGGGACGGGGGGCGGCGAACCGGCGGCGCAGGGCCACCGGGCCGTCCGACGCCGCGAACGGCGGCGACGACCGCCAGTGCCCCGGCACGGGGAGTTCGGCCCAGGCGCGATCGTCGAAGTCGGGCGCCGCGAACGCCGGGGAGGCGCTGGGCCGGCCCGTGGGGACGACGGCGGCCCGCCACGTGCCGCACAGGTCCACGGCGGGGAACGCTAGAGGCGCCGGCCCGCAGCGCACCGGGAGCCGTAGGCTCGGTCCATGCCAGCTCGGCCGAGCACGCTGGGGGAGCTGCGGGCGTCGGGGTGGCGCTCGGTCCCCGTGAAGGAGGAGGTGCGGCGCAACGTCGCCGCCCGCATCGCCGAGGGCCGGCCCGTGGTGGCCGGGGTGCGGGGCTACGACGACACCGTGCTGCCCCAGCTGGAGAACGCCCTGCTGGCCGGCCACGACGTGATCCTCCTGGGCGAGCGGGGCCAGGCCAAGACCCGGCTCATCCGCTCGCTCGTGGACCTGCTCGACGAGTGGCTGCCCGTCGTCGCCGGCTCCGAGATCAACGACGACCCCGAGCACCCGGTCTCCCGGCATGCCCGCGATCTGGTGGCCGAGAAGGGCGACGACACGCCCATCGAGTGGGTCCACCGCGAGCGCCGGTTCGGGGAGAAGCTGGCCACGCCCGACACCTCGATCGCCGACCTCATCGGCGAGGTGGACCCCATCCGGGTGGCCGAGGGCCGGTACCTGTCCGACGAGCGCACGCTGCACTACGGCCTGGTGCCCCGGACCAACCGGGGGATCTTCGCCATCAACGAGCTCCCCGACCTGGCCGAGCGCATCCAGGTGGGGCTGCTGAACGTGCTGGAGGAGCGCGACGTGCAGGTGCGGGGCTACAAGATCCGCCTGCCCCTCGACGTGCTCCTCGTCGCCTCCGCCAACCCCGAGGACTACACGAACCGGGGCCGCATCATCACCCCGTTGAAGGACCGCTTCGGCGCGCAGGTGCGCACGCACTACCCGCCGGACGTGGCCACCGAGCTCGAGGTGGTGGCCCAGGAGGCGGCGCCGCTCGGCCAGGTGGGAGTACGGGCGCACGTGCCGGCCTTCATGAGCGAGATCGTGGGCACGCTGAGCCACCTGGCCCGTTCCAGCCCCCACGTCAACCAGCGCTCGGGCGTCTCGGTGCGCCTCACCATCGCCAACCACGAGACCCTGGTGGCGAATGCCGCCCGCCGGGCGCTGCGCCTGGGCGAGTCCGACGCCGTCCCCCGGGTGAGCGACCTCGACGCCTTGACGTCGTCGACGGCGGGGAAGGTGGAGATCGAGTCGCTCGACGAGGGCGCGGAGGGGGCCGTGCTCGACAAGCTGGTGCGCTCGGCGGTGCTCACGGTGTTCAAGCAGCGCTGCCCGCTGCCCCGCTTCGGCGGCGTGGTGACCGCCTTCGACGGCGGCACCGTGGTCCACGCCGGCGACGACCTGCCGGCGGCCGCCTACACCGACGTCCTGGCCGCCCTGCCTGCCCTGCGGGAGCCCGTGCTCGAGCTGGCCGGCAGCGAGTCGCCGGCCGCCGTGGCCAGCGCCGTGGAGTTCGTGCTCGAGGGCCTGCACCTGTCCCGGCGCCTCAACAAGGAGGCGACGCAGGGCCGCGCCACCTACCGGGGGCGCTGAACCCAGCCCTACTGGGCCACCTTGGCCCGCCGCCACCAGCGTCGCTTGGCGGCCGGCGCACCCGGCACCGCGACGGGGTCGGCGCCGGCCGCCTCGGGCTCGGCCGCCTCGGGCT
>JALYMX010000181.1 GCA_030773495.1 Actinomycetota bacterium
GCGCCCCGGGGAGCAGGCGGTGGCACCGCTGCCCTGCTGGCCGAGCGGTTCCCCGGGGTGGCCGCCCTGCTCCCCGCTCACGAGCCGGTCGACGCCTTCTGGCTGGCCGCGTGGTGGGGCAACCGGCCCGGGCCGCCGGCGTGGTTGCCCACCGACCTGCTGGCCCAGGCCGACCGGGTGGCCGCAGCCGCCCACGCGCTGGTGGCCGACGGGCAGGCCGCCGGCGAGCTGGCCGCCCTCGACGCCCGCATCTCCGCCGACACCGTCCTCGGCGACCAGGTGGCCGCCGCCCTCGACCTGCCGTCCCGGCCGGCGCCCGAGGTGGTGGCCGCGCTGTCGGGGGAGCGGCTGCTCCGCCACCCCGTGCGCCTGGGCGCCACCCAGCTCGTTCGCCGCCTGGCCGCCGACTGGCAGCTCGCCTCCCAGCTCGGCGACCTGCACGAGTTGGCCGCCCACCACGCGCTGCTGACCCAGGCCGAGGTGGCGCCCCTCCTCCACCTCGCCGAGGCGGCCGCGCACCTGGCGGCCATCGAGCGCCGGCTGGCCGGGCTGGCCCTCCCGTCGCTGGTGGACGACCTCTACCCGTCGCACTGCGCACCGGTGCCCCAGCTCGTCAGCCGGGCCGAGCTGGCCTCCGCCGGCGGGGGCGTCGTCGAGCCCGATGCCGTGGACGCCTTCCGCGCCGGCGCGGCGCGGTTGCTCCGCGGCGTGGACGAGCAGTTCCAGGCCGGCGCCGGCGACGACTTCGCCGGGTGCCTGCGGATCTGGGAGGTGGGCCAGGCGGTGGTGGCGCCGTTGCTCGCCGCCCGCGGCCGCGTCGCCGTCCTGCTGGTCGACGCCATGCGGGTCGACCTCGCCGCCCACGTCGTCCCGCTCCTGGCCGAGGCGCTGCCCGGGCGTCCGAGCCGCCGGCGGTGGGCGGTCGTGCCCGAGCCGACCAGGACGGCCGAGGCCGTCGCCGCCCTGCACCTCGGCCGCCCCGTCCCCGCCGGGTCGGCGCCGGCCCATCCCGGCCCCGACCACGCCCCCTTCGCCCATCTCGGCTACGAGGCCGACGTGCTGCTCGGCGCCGACCGGGACGACCGCACGCCCGACCTGCGGACCCTGTGGGCCTCGGGACCGCCCATCTCGGTGGCGGTGGCCACCGGCGTGGACGAGCGCCTCCACCGGACCTCCGTCGAGCTCGCCGCCCTGATCGACGAGGCCACCACCGCGCTGCGCCGGCGGGTGGTCCCGTCCCTCACCGCCCTGCCCCCCACCGTCCCCCTCGTCGTGCTCGCCGACCACGGGTTCCGGGAGAACCCCCACTGGGGGCACGGGCCGGAGGGTCGGTACGTGCACGGGGGGACGTCGCTGGAGGAGTGCGTGGTGCCCGTCGTGGTGTTCGACGCCGCGCCCGGGCCCGGTGCCGTCGCACCCCGCTCGCAGGCTCGCGCCGAGGCGCTGGCCCGACCATCCATTCGTGCTCGCCCAAGGCCGTGAGCGACTGATGGCGCGCCCCGGGGTCGCCGGCCGCGGGGATGGCTAGGGTTTGGCGTCAGCGACAGCGCTTCGCCGAGGAGGTACGACGTGGCCGTAGGTGAGACCGCTCGAAAGGCCGGGGAGACGGCGAAGGCGTCGACTCGCAAGGCGACCACGACGGCAACGTCGGCTGCCGGCCGAGCGAAGAAGGCCACCAAGGAGTCAACCCGCAAGACGGCGGCCACGGCGAAAGCAGTGCGAGCGGCGCGCGCCGGAAAGGTGGAGGAAGCGAAGGAAGTCGCATCCGAGGCCGAGCTCGGCGAAGGGATGGCCGATCGTGCCATCTCCGAGGCCGAGGCACTCCACTACCAGGTGGAGGTGAACAAGCGGGGCCTGAGCGCCACGGCCCTGACCAAGACGCTGAACGACCGCTGGGAGAACGGCTGGCTACTCGCCCACATGCTCGAGCAGCGGGGCAACACCGTCCTCGTGTTCGAGAAGCGGAGCTGAGCGAGATCGATCCGATCCAGGAGCTGAACCTCGCACCCGGCGGGCCGGCCCTCGCCGGCGCGGCCTGGTTCGACGCAATCGTCACCAAGGCCGACCTCGTTGGCGCCTGGGCCTTGACGGCGTGGCCGCTGCGTCTCGCCCTTGTTCAGGGGTGGATGATCAACACCGGCGCCGCGGCATCAGAGGACGAACGAGACATCGCCGCGGAGCTCGTCGCGTCCGGCCCGGGCCCCGAGGAGTGGGCGGAGTTCGAGGCTTGGCGACTCGGCCGCTGGCGCGACCGAACCTTCAAGCGCTTCGTGGACGAGGGCTGGGGCCTGCTCTCGGTGGTGGAGCCTGTCCGCCCGGACGTCGAGTTGGTGCGTTTCGGGGTTGGCCGCGACGGCCGGCGCTTGGAGCCCGGCGAGGAGATGCTCGCCCAGGCCGTGGCCATGCAGTTCATCGGCGGGACATGGCTGGTGGCGGGAATCGGTCGGACCGTTGCTGTCCCAGGGTGGCCCCCGCACGCCGAGCGCCTTCCGACCGACCTGCGGTAGGCGGTTCGCCCACCAACGATCCTGGCATCGGGCCGCTCGCGTCGCGGCCCCTCCGTCGCCACGGCTTCGACCTGATCGGTGAGGCGACGAACGGTGGTGAGGGCGTCGCCCTGGCCGGCGCGCTCGAGCCCGACGTCGACAAGGAAGCGGTGGCGTCGCGGCTGCCGGAGCTCCTCACGGATCTCGGTTGGGCGGCGCGTCGCCACTGCGTCGTCACCGCCAGCCGAGCACCGCGTCGGTGACGGGGACGAACAGCGACGGGTCGAGACCGTCGTCGATCAGCAGGACACCCGCGGTGCGCCCGCGCGCCTGGGCCAGCGGCAGGGCAGGGTCGTTGACGTCGGCGATGGAGAGCGTGGTGATGCCCGCCTCGATGGCGGCGCCGGCGAAGCCGTGGTCGGCGACCACGAGATCCACGGCGCCGGCACCGCCCACGGCGTCGAGCATGGCCTCCATGTACTCGGCGCGGTGGGTGTGGTGGAGGGCGCCGTCGGCCGACAGCGCCGCCACACCGTCCAGGTACCTGATCGAGCAGGAGCGCCCCTCGGGCATGGTGAGCCCGTCCCGCTCCCCCTCGAGTGGCCGCAGGACCTCGCACCCAGCGGCGGCGAAGGCACGGGCCAGGGCCCCGTAGTGCGACAGGAGGGCGAACGGGTGCCCTGTGGCGACCACCACCCTCCCCCCGCCACCGTTCAGGAGCTGGGCGACACCGCTGCGGTGGGCCCGGATCCCCTGGAGCGTCGCTCCCGGGTCGATGAAGCCGTCCTCCCGCTCGTCGGCGCCCTCCACCCCCACCCGCGTTCCCCCGGCGGCACGCACGGCGCCCAGCACCTCGGGGAGCGTTGCGTCACGCCAGTCGGAGAGACCGAACGTGTAGTCGGGGTGCCCCTCGAGGAGACGGGCGCAGTTGCCCAGGGACGACACCATCGGCGTGGCCACCCAGCCCGACAGGCGCGTCGCCACCAGGTGGGCGTGCAGCTCGTGCTCACGGGCCTCCACGTCCACGCCTTCGACCTCACCGCTCGTCGGCACCCGTCCATCCTCGCAGCACGAGGGGAGGCCGCGGGCCACATGTCACCCCGCGGAGCCGCACGCACGGCAGGGCTGCGACGGGCGGCGGCTTCGAGACCGTCGAGGAACTGGAGGGCGTCGACGGGGTCACCTTCGCGCAACAGGCTCTCGAACGGGCCGGCACCGAGGTAGGCCAGCGCCGCCTCGTCCCCTCCAACGGCCTGGGCGAGCTGGGTCAGCAGCTCGATCAGATCGGGACGGTGCTGGGAGACGGCCTCGGTGACCTCGTCCCACGCCCACCACCACCCCTCCGCCTCCGCCCTGTCAGCCGAATCGCTGCTCCAGGCCAGTCGGTAGTACGTCCGGTACGCGGCGACGAGGGCCGAGTGGTCCATGCCGGATTCTCGCGACATCCGCCTGGACGCGACGACCGGCCCTCCCACCGGGGACGGGAGGGCCGGCTGTCGGTTGTGGGACGACTGTTGGCGGGCGGGCTACCGCTCGCAGTTGGGCCCGCCGGCCGCGGTGACGGCCTGGGAGCAGTTGATGGAGTTGGCGTGGCCGGAGATGGTCTTGCCACCGGCGCTGCCGTGGCCGCCGGTCCCGCCGCCGCCCACCTGGGCCAGCACGTTGTCGAGGTCCACCTTGATGCCGGCCACCAGCCCGATGGCCCGATCGGCGCGACCGTTGATGCCCGCCACGCCGTCGTTGATCGAGCGCACCACCGGCTGGAGGCTGTTCAGGTTGCCGCTGATGCCCCTCACCGTGCCGTTGATCGACGTGGCGTTGCC
>JALYMX010000182.1 GCA_030773495.1 Actinomycetota bacterium
GCCACCCGCACCTCCACGGCACGGCGCTCGCGGAGCAGCGCCTCGGCGAACGGGCGGGCCGAGCGAGCGTCGAGCTCGGCGGCGGTGAGGTCGCCCAGCCGGCGCAGCAGGTCCGACGCGCCGTCGAGGGTGGTGGCCCACCGGCGGGGGTCGAGGGCCTGGAGCTCGGACTCGAGCTCGGCGAGGGCCGAGGCGTCCACGAGCTCGCGCAGCTCGTCGGAGCCGACCAGCTCGGCGAGCATGCGCCGGTCGAGGGTGAGCGCCTGGGCCCGTCGCTCGGCCAGCGGGGCATCCCCCTCGTACATGAACGAAGCGACGTACGAGAAGGCCAGCGAGGAGGCGAAGGGCGACGGCGAGGCGGTGTCGACGGCCACCACCCGGACCTTGCGCGACCGCACGTCGGCCATCAGCGAGACCAGGGCGGGCAGGTCGAACACGTCGCGCAGGCACTCGCGGTAGGTCTCGAGCAGGATCGGGAACGAGCCGTGGCGCGAGGCGACGGCGAGGAGGTCGGCGGCCCGCTGGCGCTGCTGCCACAGCGGCGTGCGCGAGCCCGGCCGGCGCCGGGGCAACAGCAACGCCCGGGCCGCGTTCTCCCGGAACCGGGAGGCGAACAGCGCCGAGGATCCGACGGCGCCGACGACGAGCTCCTCCACCTCCTCGGGGTCGAGCACGACGGCGTCGACGGGGGGAACGTCGTCGGCCTCGGGCAGGCGCACCACGATCCCGTCGTCGGACCAGATGGCGTGCACGTCCACCGACAGGCGCCGGCGCACCTTGGCCTCGACGGCGAGCGCCCACGGGGCGTGCACCCGGGCGCCGAACGGCGAGAGCACGCAGATGCGCCAGTCGCCCAGCTCGTCCCGGAAACGCTCCACCACCACCTGTCGGTCGGTGGGCAGCACGCCGCCCGTGGCCTCCCGCTCCTCGGCCAGGTAGGCGCGGAGGTTGCGCAGGGCGAGGTCGTCGAGCAGGCACTCGTCGGCCAGCCGCTCGTCCGACCAGCGGTCGACCTCACGCAGGAAGGCGCCGATGGCCCTGCCCAGCTCGTACGGCCGCCCGACCTGGTCGCCGTGCCAGAACGGCATCTTGCCGGGCTCGCCCGGCGCCGGGGTGACGACGACCCGATCGCGGGTGATCTCCTGGATCCGCCAGGTGGTGGCGCCCAGGACGAACGTCTCCCCCACACGGCTCTCGTAGACCATCTCCTCGTCCAGCTCCCCGACCCGCGAGCCCTCCGGGGTGAAGACCCCGAACAGCCCGCGATCGGGGATGGTGCCGCCGCTGGTGACGGCCAGCATCTGGGCGCCCCGGCGGGCCCGCAGCGTCCCTTCCGCCCGGTCCCACACCAGGCGGGGCCGCAGCTCGGCGAACTCGTCGGACGGGTACCGACCGGACAGCATGTCGAGCACCCCCTCGAGCGCCTCCCGCGACAGCTCGGCGAAGGGGTACGCACCGGCGACGACGCCTGCCACCTCGTCCACGGTGAGGTCCTCCACCGCCACCATGGCCACGATCTGCTGCGCCAGCACGTCCAGCGGGTTGCGGGGGACGGTGGTCTGCTCGATGAGGCCGGCCACCATGCGTTGCGCCACCACGGCGGCCACCACCAGGTCGCCGCGGAACTTGGGGAACAGCCGGCCCCGCGACGGCTCCCCGACCCGGTGCCCCGCTCGGCCGATGCGCTGGAGCCCGCTGGCCACCGACGCCGGCGCCTCGACCTGCACCACCAGGTCGATGGCGCCCATGTCGATCCCGAGCTCGAGCGACGAGGTGGCGACGAGGGCGGGGAGCTTGCCGGCCTTCAGGGCGTCCTCCACCTCGACGCGCTGCTCGCGCGCCACCGATCCGTGGTGGGCCCGCACCAGCTCCTCGCCGGCCAGCTCGTTGAGCCGGGCGGCCAGCCGCTCGGCCAGGCGGCGGGAGTTGACGAACACCAGCGTCGACACGTGGCGGCGGATGAGGTCGAGGAGCACCGGGTGGACCGCCGGCCAGATCGAGGCCCGCACCTCGGGGTCTCCCGCCGCCGGCCCGCTCAGCACCACCTCGTCGTCGCGCTGCAGGGGGCGGCCGAGCTCGCCCATGTCCTCGACGGGCACGACGACGCGCAGGTCGAGCCGCTTGCGGGCCCCGGCGTCGACGACGGTGACCGGGCGAGACCTCCCGTCACGAGCGCGCCCGCCCAGGAACCGGGCGAGCTCCTCGAGCGGGCGCTGGGTGGCCGACAGCCCGATGCGCTGCGGCGATGGGCCGCCCGCCCTGGCGACGAGGCGCTCGAGGCGCTCCAGTGACAGCGCCAGGTGGCTGCCCCGCTTCGTCCCGGCCACGGCGTGGATCTCGTCGACGATGACGTGCTCCACGCCGCCCAGCACGTCGCGGGCCGCCGACGTGAGCAGGAGGTAGAGCGACTCGGGGGTGGTGATGAGGATGTCGGGCGGGCGCCGGGCCAGGTCCCGCCGCTCCGAGGCGGGCGTGTCCCCGGTGCGCGTCGCCACGGTGATCTTCGGTGCCGCCACCCCGGCCCGCTCGGCCTCGATGGCCATGCCCGTCAACGGCGCCCGCAGGTTGCGCTCGACGTCGTACGTCAGGGCCTTGAGCGGCGACACGTAGAGCACTCGACAGCGCCGGGCGGGCTCCTCGGGCGCCGGCGTGGTGAGGAGGCGGTCGAGCGTCCAGAGGAAGGCGGCGAGCGTCTTGCCCGACCCGGTGGGGGCCAGGATCAGCGCCGAGCGCCCTCGGCTGATGGCGTCCCAACCCTGCTCCTGCGCCGGGGTGGGCGACGCGAACGTCGCGGTGAACCAGGCCCGTGTGACGGCGGAGAAGCGGTCGAGCGCGGCCACCGGGGAAGGCTAGGTCCGGGACGCCTGTGCGCGGCACAGGGACCGGACAGGGAGCCGACGGCGACAGACGCAGGATCCTTGAAGTAGCTGATTTGCCGGTGTTCCGGTTCAATTACTCCCATTGCAGTAGCTTCACCTTCGAAACACGCGGGTACACAGCGCCCGGCACCAGCCAAATGCCCCGGGCGATGCACGACGAGTCGTATGGCGGGGCGAAGTCCACTTTGACGACTCAAGGAGAAACGAACAGCATGAAGATTCGGACCTACGTGGCCGCTGTACTCGTCGCGGTGACGGCGCTGGCCTTCGCCCCCAACTCGGCGACCGCCGGGAGCAATCAGAGCTGCAGCCAGCGCGGCGGCAACAAGAACAGCGTCCTGTGCGTGGCGAACATCAGCGTCACCGACAGCCTCAACAACGTCGCCAACGTCAAGATCAAGGGGAACCGGATCCTGACCGACAACGAGATCAAGATCCTCGAGACCGTGATCATCGGTGACATCGAGATCCTCAACATCTGCAAGTCGACGCGCGACTCCGACATCGACGACTGCATCGACGTCATCATCAAGGACGTCACGGTCACGGCGGACGCCTTCAACAACTACGACGTGAAGGGCGTGTGCGCCTCGTGGAAGGGCAAGAGCAAGTGTAAGTGACAGCCTCTTTCGAGGTCGGTCCGACGCCCTCCTGGTCCCCGCGGCCAGGAGGGCGTCGGCGCGCTCGCGCTCGGGTGAAAGCGACCGTTTTTCGGCAAAGGGCGCGTGCGGTTTTCGCGAAAGCATGCGAATGCCCGAGCGTCGCCGGAACGAAGCTGCGCGGGAAGCGGCGTGACGGCTGTCGCTCGTGGAGGGGTGCATCGGCGACGTGCGCCGAGCTTCGTCGCGGGGGCGGTAGCGTCGCCCGATGGACCCGGTGCGTTGGGACGAGCGCCCCCGGCTCCGCCGGCCCGTGCTGGTCGCCGCCTTCGAGGGCTGGAACGACGCGGCCGACGCGGCATCCCTGGCGGCCAGGTACCTGGCGGCGTCGTGGGGAGCACGTCGCTTCGCCTCGCTCGACCCGGAAGAGTTCTACGACTTCACGACCACCCGGCCCCGGATCCGGCTGGTGGACGGGATGACGCGGCGCATCGACTGGCCGGACGGCGAGCTGGCCGCCGCCTCACCGCCCGGCGCCGCTCGCGACGTGGTGTTCCTCCACGCCGCCGAGCCGCAGCTGCGCTGGCGCACCTACGCGGCGTCCGTGGTCGGCGTGGCGCGCACCCTGGGCGTCGAGCTGGCCGTCACCCTCGGAGCCCTGCTGGCCGAGGTGCCCCACACCCGTCCGGTCCCCATCACGGGAACGGCGGCCGACTCCGAGCTGGTGTCCCGGCTCCGGCTCGAGCGGTCGCGCTATGAGGGCCCGACGGGCATCGTGGGCGTCCTCCACGATGCGCTGCGCGGAGCGGAGCTGCCGTCCGCCTCCCTGTGGGCGGCGGTGCCCCACTACGCCTCCGGGACGGCGTCCCCGAAGGCGGCGCTCGCCCTGGTCCAGCGCACCGCCGGCCTCCTCGGAGCGCGCGTCGCCACGCGGGAGCTGGAGGTCGCCGCCGCGACGTACGAGCGGACGGTGAGCGAGGCGGTGGCCGCGGACGAGGACGCCGCCGCCTACGTCCGCCATCTCGAGGAGAGCGGGCCCGAGGACGACGAGCTCGAGTGGGCGTCGGGAAGCGACCTGGCCGAGGAGGTCGAGCGGTTCTTGCGCGGGCAGGGGGGCGGCGGCGATCAGGGTCGCACGCCGTAGCCGGCGAGCACGCCGGCGGCGTCGGGGAACACGGTGGCAGCGGCATCCACCAGGTCGCGGGGCCGGGCCACGCGGTAGGCGTTGCGAGCCACGTAGAGGCGCAGCACGCAGTCCACCAGGTCGGCGTCGCCGAGAGCGGCGAGCGCCTGCGCGCCCTGCACGTACACGCTGCGGTAGTAGGCCGCCTGGCGCGACTCCCAGAACGCCATCGGCTCCCCGACGCGCCCCCGGCCGGCGGCGGGGATGGGCGTGGCCTTCATCGTCGCCAGCGTCCCCTCCATCCGGGCCTCGGCGAAGGTGGCCACCCCCTCGTCGAGCCAGGGGTCACGGCCCTGGTTGTTGCCAACCAGGCCGTAGAACCACATGTGGGCCACCTCGTGCGGCGTGGTGCGGTTGGTGGTCCCCGGCCCCTGGAGCACGTGCATCGGGTACTCGATGCCCCCGCTCAGGTTGGGCGTGATGGCCAGGGTGTACGTGGGCCAGGGGTAGGGGCCGTAGCGGCGGGCGGCGTCCTCGAGGGCCCGGGCGACCCGCGCCAGGTAGGTGGACGGCGCGTCGGCGACACCGGCGTGGACCCCGACCGTGACCTGCACGGGCTGCGGCGCGTTCACCGTGGCCGACGCCAGGTTGAAGCGGCCCACCGAGAGGGCGAAGTCGGGGACGGCCGCCGCCGTCCAGCGGCCCGAGCCGTCGTTGCTACCCGTGGCCAGCACGTCGAGCCCCTGCGGGACCGAGACGGTGGCGGTGAAGTCGGCCACCGTCGACAGGGTCGCCTCGGCGAAGCCCGAGGTGGCGGGCTGAGTGGCCCACCCCACACCCGGCTCCCAGGCGAGGATCGGGAAGAACGATCCCAGGCGGATGGCGTCGCCGGTGCGGGAGATGCGGTCGGACACCGACCCGGGCAGGGTGAGGCGCCACGGCACGGTGGCCTCCACGGCGCGACCGGCCACGAGGGTCCTCCCGGGTCGGGCCACGACGAGGGTGGGCGACTCCATGACGGCGTCGATGGGTCGCCCGCCCACCAGCACCCCGCCCACGTCGAGCCGGGTGCCGCCGCGCGCCGTACGAGGCGCGTTGGCCCACAGCCGGAACACGAGCCGGTCGGTGTCGAGGTCGGGGGTGAAGCGCACCGTGACCTCCCCCTCGACCACGTTCTCGGCGGGGCGGACGTCGACGCGCAGGGTGTAGCGAGGCCGGCTCTCGGCGGGCGACGAGCGGGGCGGGGGCGCCGGGCAGGGCCGGGC
>JALYMX010000183.1 GCA_030773495.1 Actinomycetota bacterium
CCGCCCCCCCGCCCCACGTCGCGGCACCGCCGGCCGCCGGCGAGGTGCCCCCGGACGCCCAGGCGCAGATCAACGGCGTTCGGCGCAGCCCGGCGAACAACACGAGGAAGCTCCTCGCCGCCCTGGCGCCCCTGATGGACCTGGGGTTGAGCGAGCAGGAGGCCATCGCCCGCGGGTTCGGGCGCTTCCCGGTGGGCGGCTACGCCACCTTCTCCCACGACTGGCTGTTCCCCCGGTTCACTCCGTCGTTCCACCTCCACGAGGGCACCGACATCTTCGCCACGCGGGGAACACCAGTCCGCGCGCCCGCCGCGGGGACGCTCAAGCTCGCCCAGGGCGGGTCCGGAGGGCTGGCCGTCTATATCTACGAGCCGAACGGCACCTACTACTACATGGCCCACCTCGACTCGTTCGCCCCCGACCTCGTCCAGGGACAGCCGGTCGCCCTCGGCCAGGTCGTCGGCACCGTCGGCGACTCGGGCAACGCCAAGGGGGGTGCCCCCCACGTCCATTTCGAGATCCACCCCGCCCCGTCGCGCACCGTGATCACGGGCAAGGGCAAGAACCGCACGGTCACCACGGTGCCGAGATCGGTCCCGGTCGGCACCGTGCTGCCACCCATCGACCCCAAGGCCCACCTCGACCAGTGGCTGCGCGACGCGTTGGCGGACGTCTCCCGTGTCATCGCCTCCGTCGAGGCCCGACCCCGCGCCCTTCAGGCCACGGGGCTCACCCGCCGCCTCGGCACCGGGACGGCGGGTGGGTTCCCCGGGCCGGTGTCGCCGTCACGCGACCAGCTGCTGTGGGTCTCGTCGGCCAGCCCGTCGGGCGGCGCGCTCCGCCTGGCCGAGGCCGAGGCCATGATGGCGGCCAACGACTTCGACTGGTCGCTGGCCGCCCGGCGCCGCCAGGCGCGTCTCGAGGAGCTGGCCGAGGCGCAGGCCCGGGTGGAGGCGCTGCTGCGCCCGCTCACGCCGTCGGCGCTGCAGTCCCTGCCCGCCGTGCCCGACTGACCGACGCGAGTGACCGAGGCGGCGACGCCGGTCAGTCGCGGAAGTTGGTGAACTGCAGCGGCACCCCGAAGTCCTCGCCGCGCAGCGCGGCGATCACCGCCTGCAGGTCGTCCTTCTTCTTGCCGGAGACGCGCAGCTGCTCCCCCTGGGTCTGAGACGACACGCCCTTGCGGCCCAGGTCCTTGATGAACTTGTTGAGCTTCTTGGCAGTGTCGGGGGAGATGCCGGCCTTCACGGCGATGGTCTGGCGCACCGTCCCCTTGGCCGCCTCCTCCACCTGGCCGCGGTCGAGGGCCTTGAGGGAGACCTGACGCTTGACCAGCTTCTCCTCGAGCACCTGGACGACGGCCCGGAGCCGGTCCTCGGTGGACGAGTGCAGCCGCAGCTCGTGCCCCGCCAGCTCCACGCTCGAGCTGGTGTCCTTGAAGTCGAACCGGGTGGCCAGCTCCCGGCTGGCCTGGTCGACGGCGTTCTTGACCTCCTGCAGGTCGACCTCGGAGACGACATCGAAGGTGGGCACCCGGGAACGCTATCCTCATCCCCCCACTGGGTCGGTGCCCGAGCGGCCAAAGGGAGCAGACTGTAAATCTGCCGGCACAGCCTACGGAGGTTCGAATCCTCCCCGGCCCACGTCCTCGCCGCACCCGCATCTCGGCCGTTCTCCGATGTCTCACGCCCGCCTTGCCGGCGTGAGCTTTCAGAGAACAGCGGTGCGGCCCAGGCGGCGGGCGCCGGCCACGACCTCGCGGCCCAGCATGGCGAGCTGGCCGGCCACGGCGGCGTCCTGCGGAGCCCCGTCGTGCGAGAACGCCTGCCAGGCGCGGGCCACCGGGACCACGAAGGGCACCGTCCACCCGCGCAGGGCGCGCACGACGAACTCCATGGTGTTGATGGCCTGCAGGCCCTGGACGCCCCCCGCGGTTGCCAGGAGCCCCACCGGCATGCCGGTGAGGAAGGGCGGGTCGCGGTCGGCGAGGAGCTGCAACCAGTCGAGGGCGTTCTTGAACGCTCCGCTCACCGTGCCGTGGTACAGCGGACTGCTCCAGATCATGCCGTCGGCCCCGCCGGTCGCCTCCGCGAAGCGGGCGAGGGCGGGGTGGGGCGGCGGCGGCCCCGGAAGGTAGGGCGGCAGGTCGAGGGCGCGCACGTCGAGCAGCTCGACCTCTGCTCCGGCGGCCGCCGCCGATTCGAGGGCGAGGCGTAGGGCGGAGAGGCTCGACGAGTGCTCCCGGAGCGATCCGCCGAGGCCGACGATGCGAAGTGCAGTGGTGGTGTCCATGGAGGCGATGGTAAGAGCTAAAGTTAACTTGAGGTCAAGAGCATGCCCGAGGAACAACTGCCGATCGGCGTCGTGGCTGCCCGCGCCGGCGTCAGCGTGCCGGCGCTGCGCTTCTACGAGCAGCGGGGGCTGATCACCGCCGCCCGCTCGTCCGGGGGGCGCCGGGTCTACGCCCGCTCGGTGCTCCGGCGGCTGGCCTTCATCCAGGCCGCGCAGCGGGTGGGCCTCACCCTCGAGGAGATCGGGAGGGCGCTCGCCACCCTTCCCGACGGCGAGGGCCCGAGCGCCCAGGACTGGCGGCGGCTGTCGGAGGCGTGGCGCCCCCTGCTGGACGAGCGCATCCGGTTGCTCGAGGGCCTGCGCGACCAGCTGGACTCGTGCATCGGTTGCGGCTGCCTGTCGCTCGACCGGTGCCGCCTGCGCAACCCCGGCGACGCCGCCGGGGCCCAGGGCCGGGGTCCGCGGTACCTGCTGGGGGACCACCCGGTGGCGTAGGCGTCACGAGAGCCGCTGGTTGGCCACGGCGGCCATGAGCAGCAGGCCGCCGTCCACCACGAACGAGGCGCCGGTCACGTAGCTCGCCTCCGGCGAGGCGAGGAAGCGGATGGCGGCGGCGATCTCGCGGGCGTCGCCGGGGCGGTCGAGCGGGATGCCCGGGCGCCGCTGGCTGTGAGGATCGACGTCGTGCTGGCCGGTCATCGGGGTGGAGATCTCGCCGGGGGCGACGGCGTTGACCAGCACGCCGTGCTCGGCCAGCTCCAGGGCCATCACCTTGGTCAACAGCCCGAGCCCGCCCTTCGCCGCGCCGTACGCCGAGGAGCCTTCGAGGGGGACGTGCTCGTGCACCGAGGTCACGTTGACGATCCGGCCGCCGCCGGCCCGCACCATGCGCCGGGCGGCGGCCTGGGCGCAGACGAAGGCGCCGGTGAGGTCCACCTCGAGCACGTGGCGCCAGTCGGCCAGCGACATCTCGAGGAACGGCGCCTGGCGCCCGGTCCCCGCGTTGTTCACGAGGACGTCGACGCCCCCCAGGGCGTCGGCCAGGTCGTCGATCGCCGCGGCACCCTGCGACGCCTCCGCCAGGTCGAGGCGGCGCACCTCGGCCCGCCCGCCGGCCGCCCGCACCTCGTCCGCCGTGCCCTGGGCGCCGTCGTGGTCCTCGTGCCAGGTGATCCCGAGGTCGTAGCCGGCTTCGGCCAGCACCACCGCCGTGGCCTTGCCGATGCCGGAGTCCGAGGCGGTCACGATGGCGACGGGTCGGGCCATGGGCCACCCGTACCCGCACCGGCGGGGACCGCAACGGCGGTGCCATGAGAGGCTCCGTTAGGGCGCCCTAACGTAGGCTGTACCCATGCCCGAACGCCGCTCCCCGATGCTGGTCCTGGCTGTGCTCCTCCTGGCCCTGGCCGCGCCCGCCTGCGGCAGTGGTGGAGGCGCCAGCGACTCGCTGGTCGTCTACTCCGGCCGCAACGAGAACCTGGTCCGCCCCCTGCTGACCCGCTTCGCCCGCTCGACGGGGATCGACATCAGCGTCCGCTACAACGACACCTCGGAGCTGCTCCCCACCATCGTCGAGGAGGGCCGGCGCACACGCGCCGACGTGTTCCTCAGCCAGGACGCCGGCGCCCTGGGCGAGCTGGGCGGCAAGGGATTGCTGCGGCCGCTTCCCGCCGACGTCCTCGACACGGTCAACCCTCGGTTTCGCGACCCGGATGACCGGTGGGTGGGGGTGACGGGGAGGGCGCGGGTCATCGCCTACAACACTCAGCGGGTGACGCCGGCCGAGCTGCCGAAGAGCGTGCTCGAGGTCACCGACCCGAAGTGGCGGGGCAAGGTCGGCTACCCGCCCACCAACGCCTCCTTCGTCGCCTTCGTGACGTCGCTGCGGGAGATGGTGGGCGAGGAGCGCACGCGGCAGTTCCTCGAAGGTCTCGAGGCCAACGACGCCCGGCGGTACGACAACAACATCGCCACCCTCGACGCCGTCGCCTCCGGTGAGGTCGTGCTCGGCCTGGTCAACCACTACTACCTGTACAACGAGTTCAAGGAGCGGCCCGACGCCCCGGTGGCCAACCACTACCCGGGTCAGGACGAGGGCGGCGAGGGCACGTTCGTCAACGTCTCCGGGGTGGCGGTGCTGGACAACACCGATCAGGTCGACGCCGCCGAGCGGCTGGTGCGGTTCCTCCTCAGCCCGGAGGCGCAGCGCTACTTCCGCGAGGAGACGGCCGAGTACCCGCTGCGGACCGGCGTGGATCCGTTGCCCGAGCTGCCGCCGCTCCACGCGCTGCGCACGGTGGACGTCCCCCTCGAGCGGCTGGGCCGCGACCTCGAGGGAACGGTGCGCCTCCTCAAGGACGTGGGCCTCACCTGATCCCCGCCCCCGTGCTCACCCACGAGGCGCCGGCGCCCCCGGCGACGCCGGCGC
>JALYMX010000184.1 GCA_030773495.1 Actinomycetota bacterium
TCAAACCTCTGCTGGCACGCGCCGGCGTTCCTGGTCGACGACTGTCTCCCGAGCCCGCGCCCGCGTCTCGGCCATTCATCCACGGCGACCGCTGCGCTCGCATGCTGGCTGCAATATCAGGGTCAGACCGGCTGTCCGGGGATACCGAGTGCCCGGCGCGTGCGCCAACGCAACCCGCCGATCGCGACACAGAATTACAGCGACGCGACGGTTACGCGGCACCCACGTGAAGGGCCTCCACTGTGTTGCCATCCGCCTCTCGGACGAACTTCGCCGTAGCGGCGGGGGCGGTGCGACCACTGAGGATCAGCGGATGGCGTCGCTTCCGGTGGATGCCCACATCCAGCTCAGCGGCGAGACTGCGAGCGACTGGAGGAGCGAGGCTTCATCCCTCCAACATTCATCCAACATCCGCTGCCGTCCGTGGCCGTCCAGGCCCATCGGCGAGCCGGGCGACATCCCGACGGGAGTACGCAGAAGTCCACGAGAGTCCACTGTGGGAGACTTCCCAAGCTGAGAACGAGGGTTCGATTCCCTTCGCCCGCTCTCCACTTCGTCGGAGGTCAGCGAACGATGGTAAGTCTCGGGAACCCAGTCTCCGGAGAACCATCCAACATCATGCGAGGTGGTGCGTCGTCAGGACGGCCCGACGTACGCGGTGTCCGACGAGGTGAAGGTGGCGCTGCGGTCGCCCTCCACCGCCGTGGGGTCCGCCTCGGTGGCGGAGGCGTCGCTCCCCGGCGCGCGGGCGCGAGCACGAAGACGGGTTGACAGCGGGGGGCACGAGGACGAGGCTCACGTCGGGGAGGAGAGATCGTGCTGTGACCGGGGACGCCAGGTGGAGTGGGGTTCGACGGCCGTGCTGCTCTCGAGTCAGGGCCCGGTGCCCGCGTGGGTCGGAGGTGCGCATGAAGACACTTGGGCGGATCGTCATCTCGATGCTGTGCGCCGCGTCGCTCGCGGCGTTCCCGGCGGCGGCCGGCGCCGATCACGAGGGCCGGCCCGACGCCGGCAACCTCCAGGCGAGGGGCCACAGTCCGCACGTCGCCTCGTTCGAGGACCCCCCCGAGGTCCGTCACGTCAACTCCGACCTCGCGTTCTGGGGTGGGCTCGCATTCAACGGCAACTACGACGGGTTCCGTGTCGTGGACATCTCGAATCCCGACAACCCCGTCGAGCTCGCGCACCCGAGGTGCAACGGGGACCAGGGCGACCTCGTCGTGTGGCGCAACGTCCTCGTCCGGGGGTGGAACTCACCGGCGCCGGCCGGCCGCTTCTGCGACGGGCAACCCGTGCCCGTGGGGTTCGAGGGCGTCCACGTCTTCGACGTCACGAACCCGCGCGCTCCGCGCATGGTCGCCGCCGTCGAGCTGGAGTGCGGGTCCCACACCCTCACCGCGGCGGGTGTGCTGCACGGCCTGCTCATCGTCTACAGCAACAACTCGAGCAGCACGGGGTGCGCCGACGGGACGCGCCCGAACGACGACCCTGCGGGCGACTTCATGGACATCATCGCCGTCCCGCTGCGCGCTCCCCAGGACGCCACGCTGCTCCGGCGGGAGCCGCTCGCCGGGCCGGCGACCGACGTGCGCACCGGCTGTCACGACGCAGGGGTCATCCTCGGCGCCGTCAACAAGGCGGCCTGCGCCAGCGCCGACACCGTCAACGTGTGGGACATCGGCGACAACGCCACCCCCGGGGGGAGCCTCTTCAACCCCGAGCTGCTGTTCACCATCTCCGAGCCGGGCGTCGGCCAAGCGGGCACCAACGGGCGCTGGCACTCGGCGGCGTTCACGTGGGACGGCAAGGTGCTGGTCGCCGGGTGGGAGCCCGGTGGCGGCGGCGACTCCGAGTGCGAGGCCACGGATCCCGACGTGGACAAGAGCCTGTTCTTCTACGACGCCGATACCGGTCAGAAGCTCGGCCAGTGGGTGCTGCCTCGCCCGCAGGGGGCCGACGAGAACTGCACTGTGCACAACTACAACGTCCTCCCGCTGCGCAACGGCCGCGACGTCCTCGTGAGCGGGAACTACCAGGCCGGCACCTGGGTGACGGACTTCACCGACCCGGCGAACCCGGTGACGCTCGCCTGGTCCGACCCGCTGTCGCTGGGTCCCGGGCCGTTCTGCGACCCCGACGCGGCCGGGCCTCTCCCCGGGCGCTGCCAGCTCGGCGGCGCCTGGTCCTCCTACTGGTACAACGGCTTCATCTACGAGAGCGACATCACCAAGGGCCTCAACGTGTTCCGCCTCGGGCGCAGGGAGACCTTCAGCGCCGTCCGCCTCCGCCACCTGAACCCGCAGACCCAGGAGTTCTCCATCCGGTAGGCGGGGCAAGGGCGTGAGATGAGCGTCGGTGGCGGGTCACGGCCCGCCGGTCGGCCCACCCGGCGCGCCGCCCCGCTCCGGTCAAGCCCCTCGCCCCACTGTCACGGCCGCGCGGCCGTCGACCGCGGCCAGCCGGGGCACCCCTGTGACGCCGGAGTACTTGGCCAGGTCGGCCGGGCATAGTAAGGAAACCGACAGCCGCGGTCGAGGTCTCGTCTCGATAAAGGGCGACAAGGAAAGCAGCGAGCGCGCCGAGGAGGCAGGCCAATCAGCACCGACCCGGCCACAGTTCGAGAGGTGAGGTGATAGGCGACAAGGGGGCTGGCCCGCCAAGCTGCAAGGGGCAGCGCAAGCGGACTTCGAGCGTCAACATTCTCGCCTTCGACCAGTAGGAACGTTCCGAGGTCACGACGACGGCGAGGACGCTGATGACGGTCCGGACGGCCGTGGTTGTCACGGTCCTTCGCACCGCTCCAGGATGCCCTGTGCTCCCCGCGGGGCGTCAACGCCCGTCAGCAGAGGACGCTGGCAGGTAGCGCGGATTCTCGCACCGGCGCTCGAAGATCGCGGGGAAGCGCGACAGATCGCGCATCCACCAGGAGCGCGTCTCGGCCCGGTAGATGCCACACCGCGGCAGCTCTGGCGCGTCCAGCCCGAGGTGCAGGGGCGTCGCGAAGCAAGCATCAGCCCTGTTGCGGGCGTCCACGATGGTCGTTGAGGGAACGTCCAGTCACCGTGCCCGGGTCACCGCGCCGCCTGGTGACCCCGCACATGGGCCACCCGCTCCGCCTCGGCCTCCGTCTCCGCCCACGCCGCCTTCGTCAGCGTTGTGAATGGCGTCACCGTCACCTCGTAGCGCCTGCCCTTCGCGGCTCCGCGCCACGTCCCCACCCGGGGGCCCTCCTGCAGCACGACGCCGGGGCCGCCCAGGCCCGTGAACACGGCCTTTCGATCAGAGGGATCGGGGAACAGGACATCCCGGTCTCGGGCCTGGAGAAATGCGTCCTTGGCGGGGAGCAGGCGCACGCCGATGGCTCCCGGCGGCTCATCCAGGGCCTCGAGGTCCTCCTCGAGCACGAACCCCTTCCTGGCCCCCTGCACCGGCACCAGGGCGCCGGCGACCGCCGGCCAGCGCTCCTTGGCGTCCGACTTGGCGATCCCCGCCCACTCGGCGAAGTGACCCGACGTCGTCGGCGCGTAGCAGTGGAGGTAACGACGAGCAGTTCGGTGCGGAGGACCGCGACGTCGCCCGTGGCGTCGGCGCCCAGCCACGCCTCGGCCGTGGCCAGCGCCGGCGGCGACGTGCTCGTGAGAACGAGCCGCCCCAGCAGCGGCCCGGCCCGGAAGACGCTCTCACTCGGGTGGTGCACCTTGAAGCGTGCGCACCACGGGGCAGCTCCGGTGGCACCGACGCGGTGACCGCGGTGCTCACCTCCCCCTTCGGCCGCACCTCCGAGCCGATCACGGCGACCATCGCCCTCTCGATGGCGACGAGGGCGTATCCGGGCTGCCCCCACAGGCCCTCGAGAGTGCCATCATCGGGACGGGCACCGAGGGTGAACACGGCGAAGTCGTCGGGCGGGAAGACGTGCGGGGCCCCCCTCAGCGACCAGGTGAGGACGAGCTCCTTCCTTGCCACCGCCTCCTCCACCACCGGGGCGTGGATGTCCAGGCGGGCGGCAAGGGAGACGTCGGCATTGCCGGGCGGGGTGTCCTGGACGGCGCAGGCCCCGGCCACGTCGAGCCCGTCCGTCGCCGGGCGCCGGCGGTCGAGCGACTGCGCCGCCGCCCGGAAGGCGAGCACCTGGTTCCTGCTTACCGACCGATCCGCCAGCACATCCTCCTGGTTCGAGCGAGCCACCGCTGAACGTAGCCATGGCGCATGTGGCGAGCAGCACGTCGATCGAGTGGTGGACGCCTTTCGCTGGCCCTGATCCCGGGTTGTCGAACCCGCGGCTCGCCGAGTGTGACCGGGTCACGCCGCCGTGGGCGACACCACGTTCGTGCGCAGCTGGCTTGTGCTCAACCGGCCCGGCGAGCCTGCCGATACGGGACGTAACACCCACGACAAAGGCAAACCCAGGGCGACCTGGGGACGCAAAGGCACGGGACTCTCCGAGTTCGCCGGCCTACCGAATGGCCAGAGCTCGCTCGCCGTGGGTCTCACCCTCCAGGAGATGATCGTGCGGAAGAGCGTTCGTGCAGTTGCCGTTGCCACCGGCTTGGCCATCACCAGCTACGGGGCCGCCGGGATGGTCGTTCCGGGCGCCGCCGTGGCCGCTCCCCCAGAGTGCCCAGCGGGCTTCGAGATGGAACCGGGGATCGGTTGCACCAAGCAGCTCCCGAACGGGAACAGGCTCGTCCACCACAAGCACGGTGTGGCGACCGAGACCCACGGTGGCGACCACGAGCACGCGCCGGTGGCCGGCGAGGGCCAGGCAGTTTCCGCCATCGCGCCCGAGCGCGCCGTCGTGTGTGCCTCCTCGGGGTCGCGATCTCGGGCCGTGTACGCGTACGCGGCGGGCAGCGCCAATCGCGTCGACACGATGCGGCCTGAGATCCAGGCGGTGGTGCGGTCCGCGAACGGCAAGCTGGCGCA
Organism: Actinomycetota bacterium; assembly: GCA_030773495.1. GTDB lineage: Bacteria > Actinomycetota > Acidimicrobiia > Acidimicrobiales > JALYMX01. The sequence goes on from JALYMX010000184.1 coordinate 4,927, forward strand.
GGCGGGGACGGAGACGGGGGTGGTGGCGGACTTCCGGTTCGCCTGCGACTCCACCAACCAGCCCCTGGTCACGGCCATCTCCACCAACGGGGCCGACTACTCCTCCATCGTCAGCGCGGCACGGAGCGCAGGGCTCTCCACCACCACCGAGGACTACTGGATCTTCGCCGATTTCGCCTCACCCGGCGGCTACTCGGGCGTCGGCACGTTCTACTCCGACGACACCCTGTCGGCCTCCAACGCCAACTACACCAATGCGGGCTACGCCATCACCTACAGCGGCTACTGGGGCGGGACCACGCCGATGCACGAGAATGGCCACAACATGGGCGCCGTCCAGACTTCCGCCCCCGACTCCTCGGGGGCCGGCCACTGCGACGGCTACGGCGGCCAGGACGTCATGTGCTACAACGACGGCGGCGCGCAGTGGGACTCTACGCATGCCTGCGGGACGGTGTCGGGCCAGCACTACGACGCCTGCCATAACGACTACTTTCACACCAAGCCCCCGGCAGGGAGCTATCTGGCCACCAAGCACAACATCGGGGCCAACACCTCGTGGGCCAGCTTCTCGAACCCGTTCCTCGCCTTCGGCTCGACCAGTCCCGACCCTGGCACCACCACGCCCACGCCGACTCCGACCCCCACCCCGACGACGACGACGTTCACCGGCGGCATCGCCACCGTCGGCGCCACCCGGGCCCATTCGTTCGCAGCCGTCGCCGGCACAGTGACCAGCGACCTCAAGTGCTCGGGCGGGGGCCGCAACAGCTTGTTTTCGAGCACCCCCGCCTCGATGCGCCAGGAGGTGATCGCCCCCGGTGGCACCATCCTGGGGAGCCTCACCGTGAAGTGCGACGGCGTGGCCCGTCGGGTGGCGGTGACCTCGGCCGAGACGGGGACGCACACCGTCCGGGTGACCAAGACGGCAGGTGGCGGCGGTACCACCAGCTACACGGCGACGGTGGCGTACACGAAGTAGCGACCCCGCGTCGAGACACGGGGTCGAGCTTCCGCACGTGATCGAGGTGGGCCCAGGAGGGGTCCTGGAGCTCCACGTTGCTGCCGTCAGGAAACGTCGAACTCGTTGCCCTCGGGGTCAGCCAGAAGCGTCCATCGGCCCTCGTCACCGTCATGGACCCCGATGACGGTGGCGCCGAGGACGCTGAGTCGTTGGACCTCGGCGTCGTGAGCCTCGGGTCCCACCAAGAGGTCGAGGTGGACACGGTTCTTGACGGTCTTTGGCTCGGGGACGGCCTGGAAGAGGATCCGTCGGCCTGTTCCGACGCCGCGCTCGTCAACGGAGTCATCGGGATGTCGAAGAGACGCGACCGAGCGCCAGCGTCGTTTCCCGGCGATCTCGATCGTGTACTCCGCCGGCACGTGTCCGGCCTCGACGAGACCGTTGACGAAACCGTCGATCTCCTCGTGCTCGTAGCGGAGGGCGCTGGCCCAGAACGCCGCCAGAGCGTGGGGGTCGGCGGCATCGAACACCACCTGGGTGCGGACGGCGGTCATTCGGCATGATCGCGCCACGAGAGGGTGGCGATCTCGTCTCGCCACTCGAGGCGGTGGGCTCAGTTCGGGGTCGCTACTCCGGCAGGATGCCCGAGGGGCATGCCAGGGCCCGAGCTGATCCTCGTCGACGCGGATCTTCCTCCCGCAGCGTCAGCTGGCGAGGAGCGGCAGGTCGAGCGGCACACGTTCTGTCCGCTTCAGCTCGGAGAAGCCCCGGCATCTGCGAGTAAAAGGGCGCTCGCATGCCGGAAGTAGAGGGGGCGCCTCATCCACGGATCCCGTGAGCGCGTAATGCCCGAAATGGTGCTCCGCTCCCTCGTCAGCGAGCGCTACAGAACAACGCGCGCGCAAGAAGCGGACGCGGACATCGGCCCCGGCGCACCCGGTCGACGAGCGCGAGCTCAGGCGGGCGACTATCGGCGCGCTCGCCGGAGAGCGCCGGCGCTCAACCAGAAGTAGAGCAGAACCGCGACCGGAATAGTCACGAGCTTCCACCATTGCGCCTCGACGATCGCGTCCCAAAGTGCTCCGGCGACGGTAA
>JALYMX010000185.1 GCA_030773495.1 Actinomycetota bacterium
CGCAGCAGTTCGACTTCATCGTCCGCACCACGGTCGCCGCCCAGGCCCTCGACGAGGCCGCGGCGCGGCGGAAGGTCGAGCGGGCGTTCCACCAGCGCCTGCTCGCCCCTGACGTGCGCAGCTGCGCCGCGGTGTCGGTTACGACGACGACGGCTCCGGACAGAAGGGTCGGACACGCGGCGACGGCGCATCACGGCGAGCACGAGGCCCCCAGCGGACGATCGGTCAACGGCTAAATGCGGGGGGTCACTAGTGTCCTGACGCGTGAGTAGGCCGCGAATATGCTACCGTTGTCTATGCCTCGCACTTCCCCACGCAGCGGATCGCGCCCACGCGGGCGCCCGAAGGCGGAACTGATCCTGAGTGCCGAGGAGCGGGCTGTCCTCGAGCGGGTGACGAACCGGCACAAGACCTCACAGGCGCGGATGATCTGGTGGCCCGGGCTTCAAGGAGCAGTTGGAGAGCCTTCTCGCCGACGTCTCCAATGACATCACTGGGCAGTGCCGCGACCGCTTCGGCCATCACGTCAATGAGGAGGTCGGCGGCCCACTCCGTCTCCTTGTTGAGGGTGTCCTCGAGCTTCTCCTCACCGAGGTTGTCGCACCCCAGCGCTCGAGGATGCGATGAGAAGCGATCGACCAGGGCGGGCCGCCTCGGGCCCGCCCTGGTTGGTGCTCAGGCGCCGGCCACCCGGAACTCCGCGGCGTGACCCTTCAAGGCGTGCGAGCTCCCGTCGGGATCGCTGACGAAGCAGACGAAGGCGTACCGGCCGGGAGCCAGGTCGACGGCCACGCTCCTCCGCTGCCCCGGGGCGAGGGTGGCGACGGCGGCCAAGGTGTCGACGACGCGGCGCTCCGTCCCCCGTAGCTGCTCGAGGATGGGCGGAAAATCCTCCGCCAGCGGGATCAGGGACAGCCGGTGCGCCAGCTGGCCCTCGTTCACCACCTCGAAGACGACCCGCCCCTCGGGGATCGACCCGAAATCGAAGCGATACTCCGACATCGCGACGGTGACGACGGGCGGATCCGGAGGAAGCGGGGCCGCCGCTTGCTCCGCCCCCCCGGACAGGAGGCCGTACCCGAGCACGAGAGCGAGGATCAGCGCGGCGAGAACCGCAACGCCGAGCGTGCCCCGGCGCGAGCGCCCCCTCGGTCGCGGTGGGCCACCGCGCGCGGTCGTCTCCCCTGGCGAGGTCATCATCGTTCACCCGCGCCCGGCGCCCGGCCTCGTCGCCGGCCGGCCCGCGCCACCGTAGCGAGGGCCAACACGCCGACGACGGCGACGGCCATCCAACGTCCTACGCCGCCGTCGCCGCCGTCGCCGCCGCCGCCGCGAGGCGCAGCACCAGGAGCGCGGGAAGGAGGCGAGGCGGTGACGCCGGCGAGGGCGATCTCGGCCACGAAGATGTCCTGGGCGGGAGAGGCACGGCCGGTGTTCCGGGTGTCGGTCCAGGCGGCCAGAGCACGCGTCGGCTCGGACAACAGGCCGAGGCGCGACCCGATCTCCTTGAGCCCGAGCGCCGAGGGAACGTCGTAGACCGGGCCGATGAAGGAGTCGGAGTCGACGCTCGAGGCCTTGACGTTGCTGACGAAGGTGGCACCGCCATCCGTCGAGTGCGTGTAGTAGACGTCGTTGCCCCGGTTCTCCACGTTGCCTCGGCGGTCGTACCAGATGGCGTCGACGCGGTCGGTGGGGGCGACCGAGAGCCTCGGCAGGTACTGATGGCGTCCGTTGCCGACCGGGTCGTCGTTCAGCCGGCGGGCGTCGCTCCAGGTACGGCCGGCGTCGCCCGAGGTACGCAGGAACACGTCCCAGTCGCCGTTCCTGCCGTCGTACCACGCCGCGAACAGCCGGCCGCGACCGTCGGCCGCCAGTGCCGGCGGCGCCATCGTGAAGATGAGCATGACCCGTTCAGGGGGCACGACCTGATCGTCGACGACGACGCCGGGACCGAAACTCCGCCCGCCGTCGGCCGAGCTGGTGAGGACCAGCGACCATGTGCCTTCGAACCTCGGCCCCTCCAGCCCCTGGTAGTCACGCACGTCGTCTTCAAGGTCGTAGTACAGGACGTGGACGGCGCCGCCGGGGCCGAGGGCCAGGGCCGGGGCAACAGCGCGGGGGCGGTCACGGTCGCTGATCTGCACCGGCGGCGAGAAGGTCCTCCCGCCGTCGTCGGAGAAGGCGGCCATGATCGGGTTGGGAACGGGCGCGAACCCGCCGAGGGGAGGATCGGCGCCGGCCTCCAGCCACACCAGGTGGAGGCGGCCCCGTTCACCACCGGTGGGGTCGAGCGCCATGCGCACCATGAAGCGAAGCGGTCCGAGAACCCTCTTCGGCTCGCTGAAGGTGCGGGCGCGATCATCGGACGTGGTGAGGAAGACGCCCATGGGCTCGTTCCCGCGACCACGGAGGCCGACGAAGAGGTAGTAGAGCCGGCCCTTGGCGTCGAACACGACCTCCGGCGCATAGCACTTGTCCGCCCCTGGGGGAAGCTTCGGCACTGGCGCGGCGGAGAGCCATCCCCGCCCGCCGCTCCCCGAGACTTGCAGGGCGCAGCCGAAGTCGGGAGAGTCGAGGCGGTTCGCCATGACGACGAAGCGGCGGTCGGTGGGGTCGCTGGCCAGCAACGGGGAGTTGTTGGCGTACTTGCGAATGAGGTCGGACGGGGTGGCCGGCACCTCGTTGCCGACCTCCGCCGCCGCAAGCTGGCCACCGGCGGACGCCGGCGCCAGGGCGAGCATGGCGACCACTACGGCGGCGACCACGGCGGCGAGCACGGCGGCCGGCGCCTTCCGCACCGCAGGCGCTCGAAGACCGGTGGCGTCCTTCACGCTGTCGATCATGCTGGGGAGAACCTCACGGACGCCAGCCCCTGCCCGAAGACGTGGACGCGCTCGCTGCCACGCTGACGACGCCACGGCCCGGGCACGGGCCCGGGCCGTGGTGTCGTGTGCGACGAACGCAGGTGCCGGAACGACCGCTAGATGATCGTGAGCGGCACCTGATTGCCGAAGGCCCCGCCACGGTCGGAGATGCACACCGCCGACTCCTCAGGCGCGCTGTTCGGCGTCGAGACCGGCAAGGCGAACTGGGCTGGCTGCTTGTCGATCCGTCCCCGGCTGTTGACGTCCACCGTGCCCAGGTCCACCCCGGGGCCGCCGACCATGCAGTCGACCTGCCAGTGATAGTGGTCCTTGAAGCCGGCGCCGTTGTAGTAGCGCACGAAGTACTTGTTCGCGGGCAGCGTCCGCCCGTACGGGTCGGCGCCGGTCCACAGCTTCACGGAGCCCCCGACGTCCGTGGCCTTGGCGATCCCGTCGCTGATCGTGCTCGACATCCCCGTGCCGGTGCCTGTTGCCGTCACCTTGGTCGGCGAGGCGTTCCCCTGCACGGTGAACGTACCCCGGAAGACCGTGCACGCGAACGCTGACGCCGCCAGGACCATGACGAGCGCCACCGCCCCGAACGGTACGAAGAGAATCCTCTTGTCCCTCATCCCTGCTTGTCCCCTCTCCCTTTTCTCGCTAGGTGCTAGTTGCTTGACTGACAGTTCTGGCGCCCCTTGCGCGCCCGCCCCAGGACCGCAGGCACCGGGTGGGGCACGCTCCTGCGCCGTACCCCGGCCGCGCTCCCGGCGAGGCCGACGCCTGCCGGGAGCGGACCGCGGTCGCACGCTCGAGCCTCGCCTTTCCCCCGTTAGGATCCGGCCGCGCAGGCCGGGTAGGCGGTCATCCCGGTGCCGCTGTTCCCCGACCACACGTTGGTGCTGCAGTCGGTCAGCGGCTGACCAGAGGGGTCGTACGGCGACTGCGTGGCGTCGGCGTTCGTCGAGTCGACCAGGTCGTACCAGCCGATCACCTGCGTGGTCGGAAGGCCGGCTTGTGCCTTGGTGCCGATCGGCGCGTTCACCGCGTTGCCGTAGACGGTGTTGTTCTCCACCCGGTTGCCCGTGTCCCACACCAGGCACCCGTACAGCTCGTAGGTGCCACCCTCGGTCGTCGGGTCCCGCTGGTCGACCATGCAGGAGATGCGGATGCCGTTGCCCCCGCTGCCCCGCACCGTGTTGCCCGAGACCGTCGTGCGCACGCGGGGGAAGTTGTCCGTCCCGCTAGCCACGAAGATGCCGTTCCCCCTTCCCGTCCCGGTGCCCTTCCCGTTGTCGAGCACCTGGTTGCCGGTGACGGTGTTCTCGCCGGAGGTGAGGTTGATACCGCCGCTGCGGTTGTTGGTGACGGTGTTGTTCCGGATCAGCGTCCGCTGCGACTGCCAGCTGGTGGACACGCCGAACCTGTGGTTGGCGTCGATGGTGTTGTCCTCCACCACGTTGTCGGGGTTCTGGAACGAGAAGTTCACGCCTGAGGCGTTGCCCGTGATCGTGTTGCCGCTGACGACGTTGAAGCTCGACAGCGCCATAAAGCGGACGCCGTTGCCGAGGTTGTTCCGAATGGTGTTGCCGACGATCGCGTTGTTGACGGAGCCGTCGTCGATCCGGATCCCGCCACTGCCGTTCGATTCGACGACGTTGCCCGGGCCGATCGCGCTGTTCTCCGCCCCCACCAGCGAGATCCCGTCGTTGAAATCACTGACCTCGCACGAGCCTTCAGAAGCGGGCTGGTCGCATCCCACGCCGCCGACACCCGACTGGCGCCCGACGTTGTTGTAGACGCGGACGTTCCTGACCAAGTTGCCGCGGGCCGGGCTCTGCTCGCCGCGCTGGATCACGATGCCGGCGTCGAACTCGGTGATGCCCCCCGTGGGCTTGCTGTTGATGATCCTGACCCAGCTGTTGCCCACGAGGCGGATGCCGACGCCCTCGCCGAAGCCACCCGTGGGGTTGCTGGCGGGGCCCACCAGCGGCGTTCCCTTGATCGTCTTCCCGTTCAGGTCGAGCGTGACGTTGCTCGCCTTGAAGATCAGCCCGTCCGTCTTGCACGGGCCGATGTCGTTCTGCAGGACGAACGTCGGTTGCTCCGCCTTCGGGTCGACGATCGCCTGGCCACAGCTTCCCTTCAAGGCCCGGAACTTGCTGGCGGCCGCCGTGGGAGCCGGCGACGTCAGTCCGGCGCCCAGGCACACGATGCCGACGAGCGCGAGGTTACGTACGAGACGTTTGCGTTGAGCCACTGTTGCCCCCAAGATGGTCGCGCGCCCGCGTCGTGGACCGCCGCCGCAAACGCGGCACCCCCCGGCGCATGATCGTCCCTCGACGTCACCTTGGCGCTCGTCGAAGAGTACTTCGCCAATAGGTCCGGTTCAATCCCTGTTGCGCGAGAAATCGCGACTACCGGCGCAGAGCGTTTAGATGCCCATTGACACCGTCGGAACCCAGTGGCAGGCTTGCCGGGAACCGACGAGCCGATCGTGCCGTCTGGTCCTCAGGGGGTGGAGGGCGGATGCGCCAACCCACGACACCGCCGGAGCGCGGGTCACGCCAGAGTGCCGCGTCGAGGGAACACCTTCGCAAGCGGCTCGTCGCCGCCGCTGCCATCGTCTTCGCCTCATCGGTCACCGGCTTCGGCGGCGCCTCGGCCACCTCGCCTCCCCCGGTGACGTGCGGGCAGGTGATCACCGAGAGCACCGTCCTGGTCAACGACGTCGGTCCGTGCCCGGGCGACGGGGTCATCATCGGCGCCGACGACATCACGCTCGACCTCAATGGGCGACGCATCTTCGGCACTCCCGTCCGAGACGACGCGGTCGGAGTTCGTCTCCCCAACCGCAGAGGGGTGACGGTCACCGGTGGCGAGATCACCGGGTTCGGCGCCGGGGTCGTCATCCGAGCTGGCGGGGCCAACGCGGTGAAACGCGTGTGGGTCCACGACAACATCGGGCCCACCGATTTCCCCTACGGCGAGTTCGGCGACGGCGTCTTCATCCTGCGCTCGCCCGACAACCTGCTGCAGGGCAACACCATCGAGCACAACGGCCCCTACGAGGGCATCGGGGTGTTCGGCGCTGAGTCTCAGCGCAACCGCATCGTGGGCAACGTCGTGAAGAACAACAACGTGGCTCGCTACAACGCGGCGGACGCCACGTACTTCAACCTCGATGAGGGCATCAACCTCGGCCTCGGGATCGAGGGCAGCAGCCACACGACGATCGCCGACAACGTCATCGTCGACAACGGGTTGAACGGCATCAACGCCTGCTCGATCCGCGGCAACCCCTGCTACACGAGCGACAACGTCATCGTCGGCAACCTGATCCAAGGCAACGGGTTTGGTGACCCCTCGGTGCCGTTCGGCTACGTCGACATCGGCGACGGCATCCACGTGGTCGCCATCAAGCCGCCGGGGCGACCAGGCTCGGACGACTTCTTCCCGCCGACACGGAACCTGGTGGCGAGGAACCGGGTCTACGAGAACGCGGGGGACGGCATCGCCATCGGGGCCTCGAACAACGAGATCCGCGAGAACATCGCCCTTCGAAATGCGCAGGCCCGGCGTCACTTCTGGTTCGACCTCGACGACATCTCCCTCAACAACGACTGCGACTCCAACGTGTGGCGCGACAACACCTTCGGCACCGCCTTCCCGCGATGCGTCATCACCGGCAACCGGGCGCAGAGCACCGATACGGCGCCGGCGCGAACGCTGCCGCCGCCGCTCGACCTTCGTCGCCGCGCTGCGGGCTAGTTCACGAGCCGCTCGACGGGCCGCTTGGACACCTGATCCTTGGGCGTTGCCGCTCGGCGGGGCAGCCCGCGCCTCGTGGAGCGTGGCCAGAGCAGAGCGCTGCGCTCACTCGAGTCGAGCAGGAAGGACCGGTCGACCGTCATCTGGTGCGAGCCCACCGGCGACGCCTACGTGGCGTCGAAGCTGGATGGCGCGTGGCGAGGCCGCCAGCGCGGCGCTCACGGAAGCGCCGG
>JALYMX010000186.1 GCA_030773495.1 Actinomycetota bacterium
CGTGTTCGAGGTGACTCCTGATGGTCGATTCGCGCTCGACATCGTGACGCCGTCATTGCGCGACCACGCCAAAGCGCTCGACCCGCGCCTGCACCGCTACGTGGTGGCCACGCTGCGGGCGAGAGCCGAGCGGACGCAGCAGTTCGACTTCATCGTCCGCACCACGGTCGCCGCCCAGGCCCTCGACGAGGCCGCGGCGCGGCGGAAGGTCGAGCGGGTGTTCCACCAGCGCCTGCTCGCCCCTGACGTGCGCAGCTGCGCCGCGGTGTCGGTCACGACGACGACGGCCTCCGGACAGAAGGGTCGGACACGCGGCGACGGCGCATAACGGCGACCACGAGGCCCCAGCGGACGATAGGTCAACGGCTACATGCGGGGGGTCACTAGTGACAACGCGCTCGTCGTCGGTTAGCGTTTCGATCACGGGGCGTGCCGGGCACGTCACCTCGGGGGGAACGTCCTAAAGGGGGGCTAGGGATGATGGGATCACCGAACACCGCTCGTCGCGCCGCGTCGTTCGCCGCCGCGCTCACCTCGGCGGTGGCGGTGGTGGGCGCCGGCCAGCCGGCGTCGGCCACCCATACGCAAGTCACGGCGGTCAAGGGGAGCGCCTTCGGCTACCACGCCCACAGCATCGCCCTGTTCGGCGGCGCCCAGCCCGACACCGGGCCGACACCGACGGTGACTCTGGCGGCGGACGCCTCCAACAGCCCGCAGACGGCCACGGCGTCGACGGGGCTGGTGCAATACGGCCCCGCCACCTTGTTCACCTCCGACCAGATCGACGTGCGCGCCACCGGCAGCTTGGGCACCACAGGGTCGGTCACCACCTCCAGCGAGGCCAACAACGTCAACAAGGCGACGACGCAGCCCTCGACGGGCTCGGAGATCCTCACCGCCGACAGGATCGCCAGCACGTGCACGGCGTCCCCGTCGGGGGTCACCCGCTCGACCACCATCACCAACGGCACGCTGCGCACCGACAGCGGCTTGGACACCAACGGCGACGGGGACTACGACGACGCCGGCGACCACCCGCCGATGGTCGTGGCCCTCCCGTCGAATCCCGCCCCCGGCGCGTTCTACGACGGCCACATCCACCTGAGCGCCACCTCCCGCGACGACTTCCGCGTCGTGCTCAACGAGCAGGTGACCAACTCCGACGGCTCGCGCAGCGTCACGGCCGTCCACGAGAACTTCGGGACCAGCCAGCAAAGCGTGCTCAAGGGCCACCTGCTCGTCGGCCAGTCGGCGTGCGCCGTGACGACGCGACGAGTCCCCCACCGCGGCGGCGGCCGCTGACCTCACCTACGACACCGCCTTCGCCGCCGCGTTGAGCGTGGTCCCACCAAGGTGGTTGGCAAAGAGACCGACGCCCGCCGGCGGGCCGGGGCCGACGGGCACCCGCGTGGTCACAGCAGCCGTCCAGGTGCCCCACGCGTTGCGCGCTCACCGTAGCAGGTTCGCCGCTATTGCAGCATCCTGCACGCCCCCTACCGTGGTCCATGATCGCCAGGAGACCGGCTGGGAGACCGCCATCTGGGGGGGTGCAATGGAAGCCGGAACGAGGGACGACGCTGCGCCGCGGCAAGAACCCGGGCGACTGCGTGAGCTTCGTCGACGAGGCCGAGCGGAACCGCCTCTAGTGCCACGCCGTTCCCGGTCGCTCCGGGGCGAGGTGTCGCTAGGGGCCGAGCGCCAGCGGGTGGACACCGTCGCCGACCTGGTGGGCCGGTGCCGCTGTGGGCGTTGCCCTGGACGCCGCCGGTGGCCACCGACACCCGAGACGTCGTCCGCGTGTGGCGGTCGTGGACGAACACGTCGCGCTTGTCGTTGGTGTCGAGGGGCACGAGGTTGGAGGCGTCACTGGAGAAGGCACGTAGCGGCCGTCGGCGGAGATCTCCCCGGCGGCCGAGCCGTTGTTGGCCTGGGCGCCGTCGCTCGCCGCCGCCACCCGCTCGGTGCGGGTGGCCCCGAGCTCGTCGAACACCCCGTCCTCATCGGCGTCCCGGTCGCGGATGAAGGCGTCGCTCATGCGGTTGGTGTCGCGGGCGACGAGGTTGGTGGCGTGGCTGGTGAGGGCCACATAGCGCCCGTCGGCGCTCATCCCTCCCACGCTCGTGCGGGCGTCGTTGGCCTCGGCGCCGTCGCTGGCCACCGACACCCGCACGGTGGCACCAGTTCTCCGGTCGCGCACGAAAGGCGTCGCCCGCCCCGTTGGTGTCGCCGGCGACGAGGTTGGTGGCGCGGCTGTCGAACGCCACGTGGCGCCCGTCGGCGCTGAGGGAGGGGATCGTCGAGTCCTCGTTCCCCTCGGCCCCGTCGCTCGCCACCGACACCCGCTCGGTGCGCCCCGGGCGCTCGTAGGCGCCCGCGGGCGGAGCGAGGACGGCGGAGGTCACCAACGCGGCGAGGACGGCGGCCAGGGGCCGTAGCCCCGCCGCCACCTCGTCGCCGGTTTCCTTGTCGCTGGTCTTGCCTGGTGCTGCCCCATCGCCCTCGTCTCCCTCGAACCGGAGATCTGCTGTCCGTCAGACGGAATTTCTCGTGTCCGTCAGCCGGGAGGTTGGCGAAGGCCGCCTGACATGATCATCGAGCCGACGGTCCATCTGTCACCTCGAGCCCCGGGCGGGAAGGTCTAGGCGACCTTCGTCGACGATGCCGAACTTCCGAGGAGCTGCGGCGAGAGGTTGACGACGACCTCCTCGTCCGCTTCTACGCGGTGGTTCCGTCAGCTGCGCTGCTCGACGACACGCTGACCGGGCGGAGCTTTCAGCCAGCTGCCCGGCGGGGGTTGCGGGCGAACCCTAGGGCGGCGAGACGGGGGACGAGAACTTGATCCGTCCGTCCGCTGCGGTCGCGGGCGATGAAGTGGTCGGCGGCGCCAGCAAAGACGTCCGGGGCCCGGTGGGCGACCATCGCCTCGAACAGGAACATCGTGGTGGCAGTGATGACCTTGATGGCGAGGAGGTAGCCGAGGACCTGGGCGTCGGTTAACGCGCCCATGTAGAAGACCGCAGGGTCGCCGTAGTTCGAGCGGGTCCGAATCCGCCAAAGGAAATCGAAAGGAGTCGTGGGCCGGAGACCGCGGTCGCGCCGGGCAGCCTCGCCGCTAGGGGCGCGGGTGCGGCGCAGCTGGCGGCGTGTCTCGGCCACAAGCTCGGCGACGTGGCGTTCCCGCGTCGTGCGGAGGCACATCGCCAAGCGATCCGCCGGTGGGGCGGCGGTGCTCAAGTTCGAACAGGCCTGCGGTGGCGTCGAGAACCCGGCGTACGACGGCCCGGGGCGTGTCGCCGTGCAGGCCAGGGTCCAGGGGTGCGGGTAGAGGGCGGCGCCCTTCGCGACGAGCTGGCCGATCTGATCGAGGCATCCAGCGTGGTTGGTCGGGACGGTGCCGTTGAGCACGTGCAGCCAGGCCGAAGCGGCGCGGGTGGTGGCGTAGTAGGCGTGAACACCAGCAGCGTGGTTGGCGACCCGGACCACCCCAGCGTCGTTGCCGTCGACCAGGTGGAGGTGCAGCTCACTTAGCCAGCCGTTGATGAGCAAGGACTGCACGGGCCTGGCCTCACCGCGGTAGGGCTTGTTCCGGAGCCGCGTGAGGCGGCCGTTGCGATCGAGGGCGGTGGCGATGGCGGGGTACGGGTCCGAGACGCCGTACGCGTCCGTGATGAGGTCGTTGAAGGCGCCCACGTAGCCGGCGTAGGTGGTGAACGCCCTCGCCTCGTCGGTGTCGGCGTCGACGAAGGCGAAGACGTCTACGTGTCGGAACTGAACGATGGGCACGAGGGCACGGTACCCGCGTACGCCTCGGGGCACCGCAGTAAACGGCCCCTTGTCTGCGGCCTCACCCAGCGCGGCCCCTCCCGGCCGGTCGGACCTTCTCCTCGCTCGAGGAGTCTCCGTGAGCACGTGGAGGGCACCTACATCGGCGGGTCCTGGGTCGAGCTGGTCGACGCCGGCCACCAGAACGACGCCGAGCTCTGCGCCGCCTGGGTCCCCGAACGCATCGAGCGCGACTTCCATGCCGCCTCCTTCTACCGCAAGGACCTGGCCTCGGCTCTGCTCGGCGGTGCCGTGGTTCCCGCCGCCGCCCGCGCCCTCCGCGGCTGCGAGGAGGACGTCCTCGGCCAGATGGCGGCCCACCTCGCCGGCCTCGGCTTTGACGTCCTCGCCGAGCCTGCTGATCGGGGTGGGGGGGCCGCCGCCGAGGCCGGCCGCCGGGTGCGCTACACGACCTGCGCAGCACTGGTCAACGAGCTGGCCGAGGCCGCCGACGAGCGCACCTTGTCCCGGGTGGTGGCCCGCTACGGGCGGCTGGACTTGTTGTGCTGGGACCTATGCCGACACCGGAACTATGCCGAGCATCGGGGCGCACGTCGCGGTGGATGATCGACGGAGGCGGGCTTCTCGCGCTGCTGCCGTAGATGGTGGTCGGCATAGTTACAGCCTTTCGAGGAACGCCAGGAGCGAGTCGGACGGTCGGAAGCGGCCTGGCGGTATCGACGTCGGCGTCATAAGCGCGAGGGCGCGTTGCTTGATGGTCATGTCCGCGTGGAGATAGGCGTGCGTGGACCGGATGTCGGCGTGGCCGAGCCAGAGGGCGATGACGGCGGTGTCGACGCCCGCCTGCAGAAGCGACATGGCGCAGCTGTGCCGGAGGATGTGGGGGTGGAGTCGCTCGGCTCGGATCGAGGGGCAGCGGGCCGCGGCGGTCGCGGCGTGCTTTCGAACCAGGCGCTCGACGGCGTCCGTGCTCAGCCGGCGGCCAGTGCGGGTCGGGAACAGCGGTTCGTCGCGCCGTCCGGCGCGCTCGTTCATCCACACGCCCAAGACGGCCTCAGTGGCGGCAGTCAGGGGGACGGCTCGGTGCCGGCGACCCTTGCCCTCGCAGCGGATGCTCGCGCCCGTGCCGAGGCTGACGTCGCCGGAGTCCAGGCCCGTCAGCTCGGAGACGCGGAGGCCGGTCTGCACAGCCAGGAGGATCATGGCCCGGTCCCGCCGGCCCTCCCATCGGGTGGGGTCCGGGGCGGCGACGAGCGCCTCGATCTCCGTCGAGGTGAGGAAGGACACGAGGCGCTTGTCGAAACGCTTGGCGGGGATGGCGAGGACCCGTTGGATGAGGGCGGCGTGCTCGGGATGACGCAACGACGCATACGCGAACAGCGAGCGGATCGCGGTGAGGCGGAGGTTGCGGGTCCTCGGGCTGTTGTGGCGCTCGGCCTCGAGGTGGTCGAGGAACGCCCCCACCGTCTCGGCGTCGAGGTCTTCCCAGTCGAGCGCAGAGGGCGTCTTGCCGGTGCGGGCGTGGACGAACACGACCAGCAGCCGTAGCGAGTCGCGATAGGAGGCGATCGTGCGGGGGCTCGTCCGGCGCTGGCGGACCAGGCGGTCGGTGAAGAAGCTCTGCAGGGTGGGCGCCACGAGGGTCATGGCGTGATCACCCCGGCGGAGAGCTCGAGGCGGCCGGCGGCGAGGGCCAACAGCTCGGGCGCGGCGGACAAGTACCAGTACGTGGAGCGAGGGTCTCGGTGGCCGAGGTAGGTCGACAGTGTCGGGAGCCGGGCCTCGACGTTCTCGCCGGCCTGATACCACGCCAGAAGCGTGCGCACCGCGAAGGTGTGCCGGAGGCCGTGGACACGCGGCCGGATCGTCGACCCCGCCCCCAGGCCGGCGAGGTCGCAGAGGCGACGGAACACCTGCTGGACGACGGGGTAGATCAGCCGAGTGCCGCGCGCCGACACGAAGAAACTCGCGGTGGCCGCGTCTCGCACAGCCGGTCACGCGTCTCGGCGTAGCGGCGAAGCGCGGCGAGGGTGCACCCGAGCACCGGGACCTGGCGGGACTTGCCGAACTTGGACTCCCGGACCATGAGCAGGCCCTCGGCCCAGTCGACGTCGCCCCGGTCGAGGCGCAGTGCCTCCCCGATCCGCATGCCGGTGGTGGCCAGCAGCCCGATCAAGGTCTCGTAGGTCGCCGCCGGTAGCCGCCACCGCATGGTCCTGGCGGCGGCCATGAGCGCCTCGACGTCAGCAGGGCTGTAGATGAACGGGGGACGCCACCGCTGACGGGCGGGGATCAACCCCGCCGGTGGGACCTCGGTGCGGGCGTCCATTCCCGCCATGTGGCGGGCGAACCCCCGGGCGACGGTCATCCGCCGCGGCCAGACGCTGGTCGAGGGGTCGATTTCGGGCTGCTGGGCCCACGCCAGGGCGGCCTCGACCGTGATCGTCGTCGCGCCGATGGCGTCGAGGTAGGCGACGAAGCGCGGCAGGAGCCGGTGGGCCTCGGCCAGGTCGTGGCCGAGAGAGCGCCGGAGGCGGAGGTACTCCTCGGCGGCTTCGGCCAGGGCGCTCACTGCGCCGCCCCCGGCCAGGGCTGGGCGACGCTCCGGAGCGTGCCCAAGTCCACCTTCGCGTAGATCGCGGTGGTGGCCAGGTCCCGGTGGCGGAGGACTTGGCTCACCGCCACGAGGGTGGCGCCCCGGCGCAGCATCTCGGTGGCGAGGGCGTGGCGGAGGCGGTGCGCGCCGACCCGGGGCACGCCGGCGCGGTCGCACGCCCGCTGGGTGACGTCAGTGACGAGGTCCGGCCGGATGGCCCGGATCGGGGCCTTCAGTGCGAGGAAGACGCTTCGAATCTCGGTGGTGGGCCTCGCTTCGGACAGGTAGGCAGCGAGCGCCTCCCCGACGTCGCCAGGCATCGGGAGGCGGTCCATTCGCCGGGCCTTCCCCCGGACGACGAGTTCTCCGGCTCGCCAGTCGAGATCACCGAGATCGAGGCGGGCGACCTCCGCGGAGCGCAGACCCAGCCGGGCCACCAGCGTGAGGATGGCGAGGTCGCGAAGTCCGCCGGGGTCGGTGCGGTCGCAGCTGTCGAGCAACCGCTGGACTTCGGTCGCAGCGACCCCTCGGGGCACACCCGTATCCCGCCACCCCGCGACGGGGGGGACGGCCGATGCGAGGGCGGTAGCCGTGAGTCCCTTCACGTTCAGGAAGCGCAGCAGGGAGCGCAGCTCGGCGACTCGTCCCTTCGCGGCCCCGACGCTCACACGCGAGCTCTCCCGGAGCAGGAACCCCACCACGTCGGCGCCGCTCAGGTCCTCTACGAAGCGCTCGTCGTCCTGCGCAGCGCGCTCCACGAGGAACCGACGGGCGAGGTTCTCGTAGCGGAGGACGGTGGGGGCTGCCAGCCCACGGTCGGCGACGAGCCATGCCCGGTAGTCGCACATCAGCTCGTCGATGGGTGTCGGCGGCGGGTGCTCCTCGTCGAGGAGGCGTTCGTTCCGGAGATAGTCGAGCAGCGGTGAGAAGCTGCGGACCCCCGGCACACGACCGACACCGCGCTCCCGGCAACTTTGCACGAACGCCTCGACCGATGTGGCGTTCAGCCCCGCCACGTCGAGGTCCACGTTCGTCATCCAGCGCCCGAGCTGGCCGGCGGCCTTCAACATGTTCCGGACCGTGCCCGGGCTGTAGCCCCGCTCGAGCAGCCAGGCCTTGAACCCGTCGACGTGCGGGCCCATCCGGCCTGGCTTCCTCCTCGTCCCTGCCATGGCGTCTCCCTCCCCATCGGAGCGCGGCGCTCCGACAGGTCAGCAGGGTGGAGCCAGCGTCGGAACTATGCCGAGCGCCGCGTCGCTCCCGCGCGTCAAGAGCCCGCCGCTGTCAAGCGCTCGCCCCGACCGCCGCCCGATGCTCGGCATAGTTCCGGGGTCGGCATAGGTCGACCTATGCCGCGCGCGGCATAGTTGGACGAGCTCGCCTACGTGCACCTCGACCCCCGAGGCGCCGAGCTGTTGTTCCAGGTCATCACCGAGCGAGAGGAGCGAGCGTCGATCGCCGTGGCCTCCAACGCCCCATTCAGCGGTCAGCTCGTAGAAGCGCCGGCTCGTCGGAGCCAGGTCACGGTCTGCGACGAAGGCAGCGATTGCGTCGGCTAGCGGGGCGCTCGGGTGCGGGAGGCGGGCCAGCTGGGTCACGGGTCGGGCGCGGCGGAGAGGGGGCTGGCTGCGGCGCCCGACGGATCGCCAATCACGCGGCCTCCTCGCCGGGCAGCGCCCGGAACAGCGGCGCGGCGAGGGTCTCAGGGTCGGGGAGACGGACGTAGCCCTCGCCCGCCGGGTCGACCCGCACCACGCCCACCGTCTCCCACCGAAGCGGCGGACCCGCAGCGCCCCGAGCTCGGGGTTGTCCCACGCCTCGGTGTTGGCGCGGGCCACGAGGCGGTGGGTCTTGCCGGTGCCGGGGTCGCCCAGGGCCACCAGGGGCCACCGGCCTCCACCCAGGAAAGCGAGGCGATGGCGGCGAAGCTGGCCGGGTTGACGCTCGGGGCGGCCGACAAGTCGAAGTCCTCGAGCCGCCTGATGCGGGGGAAGCGGGCCTCGGCCACCCGCCGCTGGCGCCGGCGGGCGTCGCGCTCGTCGACCTCGGCGGCGAGCACCTCGGCCAGGTAGGCCCGGTGGGTGAGCCCGGCGCGCGCCGCGTCGTCGGCCAGACGGGCGGCGTCGGCGCGCACGGTGGGCAGGTGCAACACGCAGGCGGCGGCCGAGATGGCGGCCTCGGCGGCCGGTTCGGTCATGGCCGCCATCACCCGGCCACCTCCTCGGCGCCGGTGCCGATGAGGCCGTCGTAGGAGCCCAGCGCTCACCGCTTACAGCGGTGCACGGCGAAACACGCTGACGCTGCGGCCTAGATCACTTGTCATCGAGACGGGCACTCACAGGAGGCCGACGCAGACGTCGGCGGTGATCAGGATGTAGGTACAAGCCGTCGACACGCTCGAACGGACCGAGCACGACCGTCAGTTGCATCTTTGAGTTCCGTTGATGAAGATCACCTCGCAGTGGTGCAGCAGGAGGTCCAAGATGGCGGCGCCCAGCACGTCGTCGCCGAACACGGCGCCCCGCTCACCGAAGGCCTTGTTTCGACGTCAGGATGACGCTGCCCCGCTCGTAGCGGCGGCTGATGAGCTGGAAGACCATGTTGGCCTCCGGACGTGCCACCCCCGCGGACGGACGACTACCACGGACTTGGGCGACGACTATCACCGGGATGCGTGGGCGAACCGTCTTCCTCCTTCAAGGACAGCGCCATTCTCAGGACGCGGGACCCAAGATGAGGGGGAACCAAACGGAGTAGGGGGAGGTTGTCCCTGAGGCACGACTCGACAGGCTCCGGGAGCCCCTCGCTCAGCAAGGCCCGAGTACTGCCGAGGGAGTCGTTCCACCCATTCGGTAGCACTGGAGCCACGTTTTTCTTCTGTTAACCCGGGTGCAACTCGGCAGCTGCGTAGGCGTTGCTTGTGAGCTCGCACCAGATGACGATCGAGCGGTAACGGCTTACGTCGAGGTCGGGTGGGATCTCATAGTTCATCGAGCCGGCGGTCGCCTTGAGGAACGCCAGCTGTCGGTGGGGCGCGGACGCAGCCTCCGGCGTGCTCCTCGGGCGAGGGTGCTCGCTGAACCAGATCTCCAGCACCGAGCGCATCGGCTCCTCCTCCCGCTCTCGGGCCAAGAAACAACGGAAACGGAGGAAGGTGCCGCGCGGATGTGCGACGCAGACACCGACCAATCGCTGGGAGAGGCAGAAATGTGGATCAGGTATTGCGGAGGGCGGGATGGGACGCTACGCTCCCTTTTTTGATACTCACCTCTAGTAACGACAATACGTGAACTCAGACACCCAGGGGGAGCAGGGAATGTCGCTATCGAAGCCGTTTGGGCTGCTCGTCGCCGCCGTGGCGGTGGCCGTGGTTGGAGCGCTCGTCGCGGTGGTGCCGAGCGGGGTCCGCGACCAGGGCACCGCACCTGGTCCGTCCGCACGAAAAAACGGGGTCGACAGTGCCGGGCTGGCCCCGAGCCTCGGCGCCCTCCCGTTCAGCTTCGAGGCCAACCACGGCCAAGCCGACCACGGCGTGGACTTCGTGGCCCGCGGGCCGGACTACACCGTGTCGCTACGGGCCAGTGAGGTCGCCATCGGCCTCACCCCGTCGAACAAGCACCGGGCCTCGAGCGGTGGCGGCGTGGTGCGCATGCGCTTGGTCGGCGCCAGCCCCGACGTCCCCGCGGCGCCCCGCAACCCCCTGCCGGGGAAGGTCAACTACTTCGTGGGCAACGATCCCGCTCGCTGGCGCGCCGGCATCCCCACCTACGCCGGCGTGGCCTACACCGGCGTCTATCCCGGCATCGACGCCGTCTACTACGGCAAGGACCAAGCCCTCGAGTACGACTTCGTGGTGGCCCCCGGCGCCGACCCCGGCGCCATCGCCTTGGGCTTCGACGGGGTCGAGGGGCTCCGCATCGACCACGCCGGCGATCTGGTGCTGGAGAGCGGCCACGGCCAGCTGCGCCAGCGCGCCCCCCGCCTCTACCAGGAGGTCGACGGGACCCGGCGCTCGGTCGAGGGGCGGTTCGTGGCCCATGGCGACGACCGCGTGGGCTTCGCCGTCGGCCCCTATGACAAGACCCTCCCGCTGGTGATCGACCCCGTCA
>JALYMX010000187.1 GCA_030773495.1 Actinomycetota bacterium
CGCCCCGGGAGCAGCCCGGGGCGACGGCGGTGACGAGGAGGACGGCCACGACGGCCGCGGTGCGGGGCATGCGGTGGAGCGTTTACGGGAGCGGGTCGGCCTGGTCGTTCTGGTCGAAGCCGCTCACGGGGGTGGCCTGGTAGGGGAACACGTTGAGGTACGGGCGGTCGCTGCCGTTCACCGCGTCGCCGAGCACCGGGTTGGCCCCGTCGTCGTACGGCGCGCCGAGCAGCAGGCCGGAGAGCACCCGCAGCTCGATGTCGACCACGTCGTCGCGCAGGCGCCGGCCGTTGGGGAACCCGAGCGGGTCCCCGGCGAGGGCGCCCAGGCGGTCGTCGGTGACGTTCTGGTCGGCGGTGTCGGCGGGCCGGGCCAGGTTGATCCGCAGCAGGTCGGCGGGGGGCAGGGCGTTGGCCGCCGAGAGGCCGATGAGCTGCCCGGTCAGCAGCTTGATCAGATCCGGCCGGTTCTCGGCGCCGCCCGGCGGCACCTTGGTGGACTTGTCGGTGTAGGCCTCGTCGTAGAGGGCGGCGACGAGCTTGGCCGGCTCCGGGTCGAGGATGTTCGGGAAGAACTGCGCGTCGTCCTTCGGGTCGGAGGCGTTCCACCGGTCCTTCAGGCCCAGCGGGATGAGGACCTCGTTGACGAGCGGGACCCCGAGGCGGCTCACCTGCACCCATCGCCCGGCGGTGCGGGGCTTGGCACCGGACGGCGACAGGATCTTCACGCGCTGGCGGCTGGAGGACGCGTACACGCCGATGACCGAGTCCTTCGAGTCCTCCACCGTCGGCACGGCGCCCGTGCGGGTCACCTCACCGATCGGCAGCTGGAGGGCGATGGTGTGGACGTTCTTGCCGGCCAATCCGTCACGCGCCGGCTCGGCTGGCTGGTCGATGGCGTGGAGGGTGTTGAACGGGGCGGGGCGTACGCCCAGCAGGTCGAACACCGAGCCGAGGTCCGCGTAGAAGGCGTCCTTGCGGGGGCCGGCGAACACCTTCCCACCGCCAGGCAGGGCGGTGACGGCGGGCTGCGCCAGGGTCGCCTCGTAGTCGCCTGGCACCGACCGCGGCCCGACGTGCTCCGGCGGCGTGACCGCGTCGGTCACGAGCACGGTGGCCGCGCCGCTCTCGGTCACCTTGCGGACCGAGTACGTCTGGACCACGTTGCGGTCCGGGTCGTTCGGGCTCGTGAGCTGGTTGGTGTTGTAGAGGAAGGTGCCGTTGTTGCGCACGGTGGTGCGGAACCGGAACTGGTACGTGACGTCGGCGACCACGTCGTGGTCGTTGTCGACGTGGATCTCGTAGAGCACGTCGTCGCCGAACCGGTTGAAGTTCGGGCCGGCCGCCGGCTGCTCCAGGCCCACGAAGTTGGCGATCACCGTCACCTTCGACTGGTCCGTCGGGTCCCGGAACAGGTAGACGTCGGTGTTGTCGGCCACCGGGTCCTGGCTGATCAGTGGGGCCTCCCGATGGCTCGACGCCGTGGCCGGGGGGCCGAACGCCGCCAGGGCTCCCAGCGCGGCCAGGGCCGTTCCGGCGGCTACCGCCTTCGTGCGTACGTGCAAGACGTTCTCCTTTGTTCGCGAGCAGGTCACGGCTCGAAGACCCCGACCACCTGCCATACGGAACCGATCGGGGCCAGGACGACATGAAACGGCCGCTCGCCGCCCAGCACCGCCACGGCTCGGGCCCACTCGAGCGCCTCGGTGCCGTACTGGGCGACCAGCTCCTGCGACGACGGGCCGCCGGCCAGGCGCTCGGGCGGCCCCACGGCCAGGGCGGCGTCGCGCCGGCAGAGCGTGGCGGGGACGTCGCTCGTGCCGTACAGCACGGCGACGGCCTGGTGGCCGCGAGCCTTCTCGGCGTCGCACCCCTGGAGCGCCCCGGCCCACGCCAGTGCCGCGGCCGGCGCTGTGTCGTCCGGAGGCAGGAGCGGCTCGACGGCCGGCGTCGCTTCCAGCAGCCACCCACCCCCCTCGCGCCGAGCCTGCCAGCGCTGCCGTTCGGCGGCGGGGCTCAGGCCGATGAAGGGGTCGAGGCCCGGCTCGTGGCGCACGACGGCGACGACCACGCTCCCCTCGACCCGCTCCACCTCGAAGCCGGTCACCGCCGGCAGCTCGCTGCGCTGCCGGCCCCACGCCGCCGGCGAGAGCTCGCGCCGGGCGGGTCCCGACAGCAGGCGGTACGACGCCAGGTGGTCGCCGGCCTGCTCGGCGCCGAGGAAGGCCTCGACGGCGGCGCGGGGTCGGGCTGCGGGGTCGGCGTGTCGGCGCCCTCGCCCGGCGAGGAGGTCGGCGCTGCCGGCGGCGGCGCCGAGGAC
>JALYMX010000188.1 GCA_030773495.1 Actinomycetota bacterium
AGCCGGGCCACGGCGGTACCGAGGCGCCCCCGCCGGCGCGTCCCGCGCCCGAGGAGGGCGGTCACCCGCCGAGCAACCGCCGCCGGATGGCGGCGACGTTCTGGAAGATCCGGATGCCGAGGACGACGACGACTGCGGTGGTGAGGTCGACGCCGAGTTGGTCCCCCAGCCAGACGAGCAGTACGGCCACGGCGGCGTTCGACACGAAGGAGGCCACGAAGATGCGGTCGCTGAACGTGCGCTCGAGCGACGAGCGCACCCCGCCGAGGGTGGCGTCGACGGCGGTCACCACGGCCATGGCCACGTAGCGGGCGAGGTCCTGGGGGACCGTGGGCTGCAGGAGCAGGGCGAGCACCGCACCGACGGCCAGCCCGAGCAGCGGGAGCATCGTCATTGCGGCGCCTCGGTGGGCCGGGCCGAGGTGATCGCCACCCTGCCCGTGTACCCCGGAACCGTGACCTCCTGCTGGCGCACGGTGAAGCCGAGGCCGAACAGGCGGGTCCAGCGGCTGAAGCGGCGGGCGATCTCGCTGCGCTCGAACTCGGCGCGATCAGCGCCGATGGCCGCCACCCGGTACGGCGGGCGCAGCGGGCGGAAGTTCACGACGATGGTGTCGCCCGCCGAGCGGATGGGCGTGGTCGCCACCAGCCGGCTGTCGTTGATCGAGACGGCCTCGGCGCCGGCGTCGAGCAGGGCGTTCACCACCATCTGCAGGTCCGTGTCGTGGACACGGTGGGCGCCGGTGTCACCACCGGCCGGCGCCCGGCGAGAAGAGTCCGACAGGTCGACCACCACTCCCCTGCCCCGCACCGCCACCGTGCCGGCCTGGAGGGCGAGGGTGGCACGGGCGCGGGCCTGCTCGCGGTCGAAGCGCGTCCGGGCGCTGGCCCGCTCCTGGGCCGCCGCCACCTCCGCCCGCAGGGCGCGCACCGCCTGGTCGCGCTCGGCCACCTGCGACCGGCGCCGCTCGATGACCCGCACCAGCTCGGCCTTGCGGGGGACCGCGGCGCGGCGGGCAGCACCAGCCGACGAGGTGGCCGTCACCAGGAGGAACCCCAGCACCATGAACCCGGCGGCGAGGAGGAGCGACGGGGATCGGCGCACGCTGTCCATTGTCGCCCCTGAGCGGTGGGATCAGGGCAGCAATTGCCGGATGTCGCGGGCGTACTCCTCGGCCCGGGCGCCCGCCGCGTCGTGGCTCGGCCCCTCGGCCCACACGTGGGTGAGCGGCTCCTCCGGGTCGGGCAGGACCAGTGCCCAGCCGTCCTCGTGGACGACCTTGACGCCGTCGATGAGGACCAACTCGTGGTCCTTGATGCGCTCCACCAGGGTGCGCATGACCATGCCCTTCTGCTCCCACGGCGTGGCCACCCGCTCGTGGACGATGTGGGCGTCCGGCGACTCGCTCACCACCTTGGACAGCCGCAGCCCGGTGGCCGCCAGCATCCCGAGGAGGTTCGTCAAGGTGGCGGCGGCGTCGTAGGCGGGCAGGAATGACGGGAAGATGAACCCGCCGTCCTGGCTGGCCGCGAAGTCCACGCCCTGCCCCGAGGCCACCTCCATGAGGTGCGAGGACGACAGCTTCGTCCACACGATGTCGGCGCCCCACCGCTGGCCCAGATCCTGGGCGCCGCGTCCCACCGACACCGGCAACGCCACACGCGCTCGCTCCGTGGTGGCGCAGACCAGGCCGAGCAGCGCGAACAGGGCGGCGTCGTCGCTGAGCACGGTGCCCAGGTCGTCGATCAGCGTGATGTGCTCGCCGTCGGGGTGCAGCACGGCGCCGAGGTGGGCGCCCGACGCCCGCACCAGCTCGCCGACGCGGCGGGCGTGGGTGAAGCGCTCGAAGGCGGTCGCCCCCGCCGTCGATGCATAGGGATTGACAGCAAGGACCTCGGCGCCCAGCTTGGCGAGGACGTTCGGCATGACGAAGCTGGCCGTCCCGTAGGCGTAGTCGAGCACCACCTTGAAGCCCACCGCCCGGATGGCGGGGAGGTCGATGGTGGACATGAGCACGTCGGTGTAATGGTCGAGGGCGCGGGCGGGGAACCCGATGTCACCCATCTCGGCGGCCATCGACCGCCGGAACTCCTCGCGGTGGTACAGCCGCTCGATCTTGCGCTGCACCGTCTCGGGGACGTCGATGCCGTCGGTGTCGAAGAAGCGGATCAGGACCGACTGGGGGTCACCGGGGGCCAGGCGTACGGTGACGCCGCCCTCGCTGCGGATGGAGCGGACGTGGAAGCGGGTCAGCGGGACCGTCGCCACCTCGAGGTCCTCGACGTTCACGCCCGCCGAGGTGAGGCCCACCATCACGGCCCGCTTGATGGCGCGTGCCGCCCGGCTCGAGTCGCGCGATGTGGTGACCGTGGTGCCCTTCTTCATGGTGGTGGCGAAGGCCATGGCGACCCGGACGGCCAGCTCCGGCGTGATGTCGACGTTGGCCAGGCCGGCGACGCCGAGCCGGCCGAACAGGTGGCGGGCACCGCGGGACTCCCAGATGATCGAGCTGTTGACGACGGCGCCCGGCTCCACCGTCTTGAACGGGTAGACCTTGACCGACGGGTTGATGACCGCGTGCTCGCCCACCAGGCACTCGTCGCCGAGTACCACGCCCTCCTCCAACCGGGCGCCGGTGC
Source organism: Actinomycetota bacterium (assembly GCA_030773495.1). Classification (GTDB taxonomy): domain Bacteria; phylum Actinomycetota; class Acidimicrobiia; order Acidimicrobiales; genus JALYMX01. The sequence continues at coordinate 2,640 of JALYMX010000188.1, forward strand.
GCAGGTCGCTCGAGCGGCCGACGACGGCGCCCCGCACCCGCGCCGAGGTGCCGAGGTAGCAGTTGTCGTGGACCACGGACCGCTCGACGTAGGCGCTGGTGCCCACCCGCACGTTGTCGCCCAGGACGGTGTACTGGGCCAGGTGGGCGCCCTCCTCGACGCGGCAGTACTGGCCCACCACGACGGGACCGTCGAGGCGGGCGCCGGGGTCGACCTCGGCGCCCTCGCCCAGCCAGACGCCTTTGTCGAGCCGGAAGCCGGGGACGTCGATCTCGACCTTGCCGTCGAGCACGTCCTGATGGGCGGCCGCGTAGGCCTCCAGGGTTCCCACGTCCTCCCAGTAGCCGTCGGCGACGAAGCCGTAGAGCGGCTCGCCGGCGGCCAGCAGGGCGGGGAACACCTCCTCGGAGAAGTCGACCTTGCCCTCGCGCACGTAGTCGAAGATCTGCGGCTCGAGGACGTAGATCCCCGTGTTCACCGTGTCGCTGAACACCTGTCCCCACGTCGGTTTCTCGAGGAAGCGCTCGATGCTGCCGTCCTCGCGGGTGATGACGATGCCGAAGTCGAGCGGGTTCTCCATCGCCTTGAGCCCGATGGTGGCCAGTGCACCGCGCTCCTGGTGGAACGCGATGATGGCCGAGAGGTCGACGTCGGTGAGGACGTCGCCCGAGATCACGACGAAGGGCTCGTCGAGCTCGTCGCGGGCGTTGCGCACGGAACCGGCCGTGCCCAGCGGCGTCTCCTCGGTGGCGTAGGAGAGGCGAACGCCGAACTCGGACCCGTCGCCGAAATAGGTGCGGATGGCGTGGGGCATGAACGCCACGGTGACGACGATGTCGTCGAGGCCGTGGCTCTTCAGCAGCCGGATGACGTGCTCCATCATCGGCCGGTTCACCAGCGGCAGCATGGGCTTGGGCTGGTTGGAGGTGAGGGGTCGGAGCCGGGTTCCCTCGCCGCCGGCCATGATCACCGCTTTCACGCCACGGACACTACCCGGCGGCTTTGGCGCCCCTGGCGGCCCTGGCCGCCCGGCTGCGCTCCAGCGCCTCCCTCGCCGCCGGCACGTAGGTTGCCGCCGCGTACCAGCTGAGGAGAAGCCCGGGGATGGCCGTCACCCAGGCGAGGGGACGGGCCACCTCGTGCCAGGGCGCGCCGCCGTCGGGGTTGCTGGCCAGGAACAGCGGGAAGGCCACCATCAGCAGCAACGTGCCGGCCTTCCCGACCAGCTTCACGTCGATGATCTCGCGGGCGCCGAGAGCGGCGAGCGCCACCACGGCGAGGCCCACGGCGGCCTCCCGGACGGCCGCCAGGGCCCCCACCCACTGCGGCATGGACCCGTCCAGGAGCAGGGCCACCACCCCCACTCCGAGCAGGAGGCGGTCGGCCGTCGGGTCGAGCACCTTGCCGAGACGGGACTCCTGGTGGAAGTGGCGGGCGATCCAGCCGTCGGCGCAGTCGGTGATCCCGAGGGCGGCGAGGAGCAGCCCCGCGGCGTAGCGGTCCTCGCGGCCGAACAGCAGCCACAGGAACACCGGGACGCACAGGAGTCGCCCCACCGAGAGCACGTTGGGGACGGTGACGATGCGGTCGTCGCCGCTTCTGCCCATGAAGTAGGAGTCTAAGTAAGGTTGGTACGTGAACGGCGGGGGTGTGCGGACCGGGGAGAGCTTCTCGGACGGCGAGGCGACGCGCGTGGGCGGCGTGCTCCTGCGCGGCGTCCCCGTGCGGCTGCTCCTTCGCCTCGGTCACCACGTGGACGAGCTGTCGCGGGAGCTGGAGATCCTAGGCGCCGGCGGCAACCCGCGGGCGTCACCGGCCGGCGAGTTGCTTCGGCCCGCGTTTCAGCACCTGCTCGAGCTGAGCAACGGCCACCGGCGATCGGCGCTGGAGCGGGCGGAGGCCGCCGCTGACGAGGGCGTGGAGCGGTTCGACCTGGAGTTGCGGCTTCCCCGTGCCGCCGTGGCGGTGACCCACGAGCTGGTCGCCGTCCTGGAGGAGGCCGACGAGCTGAGCCGTGGCGGCGAGCTGCTCACCATGGCGCCGTCCGACGAGGTCGTCGCCCTGCGCCGGTGGATCGCCGCCGAGATCGAGGCCCAGCTGGTGGGCGGCGACGCGCCCCGCCCCTGCCCGCTCTGACCACCCGCCATCGCGGGTACCTTGCGCCCGGGTCCGGTGCCCATGCACGAGGGAATGACGCGAGCGGGCGGCGCTCAGTCGCGCGTGCCGGGGTCGGGGATCACGTCACCCGACACCTCGTCTCCCTCGGGATTGGCCGCTTCGGCGACCCCGTGGCCGGCGGCCCCGCCGGCGATGCCACCGACCACGCCACCGACGACGGCACCAGGAGGACCGCCCACGGCCATCCCTGCAACGGCGCCGGCCGTCGCCCCGGCGCCCGTCCCGGTGGTGGTCCCCACCGGGTGGTCGTCGCGCTGCTCTGAGTTCGGATCGTCGATGCGACGGTCGTCGTCGTGGTCGGTCATGGCGCTCCCCTTTCGACGGGCACCGTCGTGCCCCTGACTCCGCCGTGGCAAACTCGAACGTCCGCCCCGAATAGCGTGGCCCGATGGCGAGCGCGAACAAGCCGGAGGTCAGCGTCCCCGGCGGGCAACCCCCGTCGGAGCTGGTGGTGGAGGACGTCGAGGTGGGCACGGGCGACGAGGCGACGGCGGGCGCCGACGTCGAGGTGCACTACGTCGGCGTGGCCTGGTCGAGCGGGCGGCAGTTCGACGCGTCGTGGGACCGGGGGAGGCCGTTCGCCTTCCCCCTCGGACGGGGCCAGGTGATCGCCGGCTGGGACCAGGGCGTGGCCGGCATGCGCGTCGGCGGGCGCCGGCGCCTCACCATCCCGTCGCACCTGGCCTACGGCGAGCGGGGGGCCGGCGGGGTGATCGCCCCAGGCGAGACCCTGGTCTTCGTCGTCGACCTGCTCGCCGTCCGGTGAGCCGCACCGGCGTGGTGGCGGGGCGCGC
>JALYMX010000189.1 GCA_030773495.1 Actinomycetota bacterium
CCGAGGAGCAGCGCCGGCGCCAGCCCGCCGGCCAGGACGAGGGGGGCGTCGGCGGGCGGGCGCGGGGGTCGGCGGTCGACGACGTGCGCGAGGAGCTGCGCCGCGACGCCGCCGCCCTCGACGCCGAGTACGGCGAGGCGGTGGGGGAGTTCCCGACGCCGGCGGGGCAGGCGCCCGAGATCTCCTCGGTGGAGGAAGCCACCGCCCCACCTCAGCGGTGAACCAGGCGACCGGAGGAGGACGCTCGTGACGAAGACGGCAACGTTCGCAGCGGGGTGCTTCTGGGGCGTGGAGTCGGCGTTCCGCCGCATCCCGGGGGTGAAGGAGACGGCGGTCGGCTACACCGGCGGCACCGTCGACGGCCCCGACTACCGGCTGGTGTGCTCGGGGCGAACCGGGCACGCCGAGGCCGTGCAGGTCGAGTTCGACCCCGACCAGGTGAGCTACGAGCAGCTCCTCGACGCCTTCTGGGAGATGCACAACCCCACCACCTTGAACCGCCAGGGCCCCGACGTGGGCACGCAGTACCGCTCGGCCGTCTTCTTCCACGACGAGGCCCAGGAGGCGGCGGCTCGAGCATCGAAGGAGGAGCGCCAGCGCCTCCTCCCCCGGCCCATCGTCACCGAGATCACGCCGGCCTCCACCTTCTGGCGGGCCGAGGAGTATCACCAGCGGTACTTCGAGAAGCGGGGCGGGGCGGCGTCCTGCCACCTCCCGGGGTAGCCCGCTCGAGGCTCCCTCGGGCGCCTCAGCTCAGTCGCCGGCGCAGCTCGTCCGGGTACTCGGGGAAGTAGCCGGTGATGGCGGGCAGCGCGAACTCCGCCAGGATCGACGTGGCCGGCTCCCGCTCGAGAAGGAAGGCGAACGACTCGCGCACGATGCGGGCCTGGTCCTCGTCGCCCAGCAGCAGGTCGTCCAGGAACGACTCGGGGACCTGCACCCGGTGGCTGGTGGCGGTGTCGCCCTCCCGCACCTGCACGCCGAACTCCCCCGGGCCCATCTCCGTGACGGTGATCTCGCTCACGACACCTCCTCGGTCGGCCTCCTCGGTCGGGACGACAGATCGTAGAGTGGCGCCGATGGGGCGCTGGTCCCCGCCGTGGCGGGAGCGGGTGCGCGGCGATCCGCCCTCGCCCAACGGCGCCTCCTCGTTCCACCTGGCGTGGGCCCTCGACGCCGGCGCTCCGCTGGTGGAGGCGTCCGCCGTCCTCGAGGTGCTCGTCGCTCCGGCCGTGCCCCGCCTCTACTTCTGGGCCCTCCAGGTGTCGTTCCGCGACGACGCCGGCGAGCGGGGCGGCGCCCACCTCGGGCTGCAGTGGAACGCCGGCCACCGCGGCGGCACGGCGGTGAACTGGGGCGGCTACGACGGCGCCGGGCGGGTGCTCGAGGGCTCGGCGTCGGAGCTGCCCAGCACACCGCACGACCCCAACACCCGGGACTACGCCTGGGCGCCCGGCGTCGCCTACCGCCTGCGGGTGTCGCCGTCGCCGGGGCTGCGCGGGTGGTGGCAGGGTGAGGTGACCGACCTCGCCTCCGGTCGCACCGAGGTGGTTCGCCACCTGCACGGAGGCGGTGACCGCCTGGCGTCGCCCATGGTGTGGTCCGAGGTGTTCGCCCGCTGCGACCACCCGTCGGTGGCCGTGCGCTGGAGCGGCCTGGAGGCGCGTACGGCGTCGGGCGAGCGGGTGCGGGCGAGGGCGGTGCGCGTCAACTACCAGGCCCGGGCGACGGGAGGCTGCGACAACACCGACGTCGAGGTGGACGGGGCCGGGGTGGTGCAGCGCACCAACGCCGAGCGCCGGACGTTGCCAGGCGCCGTGATCCGGCTGGACGCTGCGCCCGGCGTTCTCTGACGGGCGGCGCCCGCCTGGCGGGCGTCTGGTTCCAGAGAATCGGCGGTGGGGCGCTCAGGGCGTGACGTCGAAGTCGTGGCGCCGGCGCTGCACCCGCACGGCGGAACGCCCGCGGGCACGCGTGCGGGCGGTCACCTCCACGAGCAGGGTGCCCTCTCCGGGGCGCCCGGCCCGCACCTCGATGTCACGCCCGCCGTGGGCGAGGGCCTGCCGGCGCCCGCCGCCCTCGAGCAGGTGGCGAGGGCGGCACTCGACGACCACGTCGAGCGGTGCCGGCGGCGACGGGTCGAGCTCCTCGTCGACGAGGTCCACGACCACGGGGACGCGCACGCCGGCCCCGGCCCTGATCTTCACGGGGGGGCCGTCGGAGGCGTGGACCCACGTCTCGTCCATGACCACCTCGTCGACGGCGCCCGAGCGGGGGTCGACCACCACGACCCGGTGGTTGGCGGTGTCGGCCACCACCAAGCGGCCGTCGGGAAGCACGTCGAGCCCGCCGGGTTGGTCGAGGCCGGCCACCGGAAGGGTACGGAGCCGGCCGTCCTCCCACACCCGAATGCTCGAGTTGTAGGTGTCGGCCACGTACACCGGCCCGCCCGCCGGGTCGGCGGCCACGCCGAGCGGCCACTGCAGGCGCGCTCGGTCGGGGGGGCCGTCGTCGGCGCCGCACTCGAAGCGAGGC
>JALYMX010000190.1 GCA_030773495.1 Actinomycetota bacterium
TTCGACGAGATACGGGACAAGGGAGGCGTTTCGCCGAACGACGATATGAAGGCGCTGTATCGGCGCCTGGATCGCCTCTCTAACCGAATCATCGACTTGAAGCTTCGGCAAGCATGTTTCCGGCTCATCTCCGACCTCAGCACGTGCCTTCACGCTCTATGGACGGGCGATCGAGAACCACATCGCTCGACGGTTAGTAATCAAGCGTATGCAGCGGGCGCAGCCGCCAAGGAAGCCAGGTCGATGTTGGACCGAATGGCGACGTTGGAGCGACGAGCGCTGTAGTCAGGCCGCAGGCTAGCCCGGCTTGATTCAGCACCGCTGCAGCACGCCGTCGAACGTCTGAGGCTCGGACCCCACTGACCAAATGGTCGCCGGCAGCTTCCCATCCTTGATCAGCCGGGGGACCGTCCGCTCGGGGAACGACGACCGGGTCCCGCAGGAGGAACGGTCAGCGAGGGGGAAACAGTTGACGTTGACGGCCGACCCCGTGCCGGGCTGCGTGTCCCGCAAAGGTGGCTCGGAGCCGGTCCGGTGACGGACGGGGCCTATGCGATGCAGGCCGTCGATGGTCGTTGGCGTCGTTCGGCAAGGGGAGTGCGCGTGATCAGCGGGGCAACGAGCTCACGCTCGATCCGGTCGCAGCTGGCTGCGGGAAGGCACTCGGTTGACGCCGCACAGGCCACTGAAGGCAGTGTCACCGAGGGGATCCCTTCGACCGACCTCCCACCATTGACAGTCGGTCACCATGCTCGTGTCACGGACCGAACCGTGAGTGCGCGAATGTCTCGACGGGCATGGGCGACGAGCCGGATGAGGGGAACGGCAACGATTCGTCCGGCCCTATGCGCCCTGTGGAGCCCGGCCGGGTCTCCGCGCCGTCCGTGTCCCGGAGGGGACGACCGGAGCCACCGACCACTCCACCTTCATGCCGATGGCCGCCGCATAGCGGGCGACGGTGGACAGGCGGGTGTCGGCGCCCGACTCGAAGCGGGTTACCTGACCCTGGCTGGTCCCCATCCGTCTGGCCAACTCCGCCTGCGTCAGCCCGGCGTCACGCCGCCCGTCCGCAAGCCGACGGGCGAGTTCGCGACGCTCCAGGGCTGCCGTCACGCGTTGGCCGACCGACGGGTCGACCGCAGCGAACTCGTCGATCAGTTTGTCGAGATCGTCCTTCACCATTTCCTCCTCGCGCCGCAAGTCTAACCCAAATATGGGTTACCGAGCCCGCCGACGACTCCGCCAGTCGGCGAGCCGGCGCTCTGCGGTAGCGATCTCGGCGGGCGGGGTCTTCGGCGTCTTCTTGCTGAACGCCGACACCGCGAGCAGGACCTGGCTCCTGGCCCCTTCAGTGGCGAAGAGGACCCGGTAGGTGGCCCGCGCTCCGGTGGCCCGCACCTCGTAGAGGTCACCGCGGAGGTGGCGGGACGCGGCGAGGCCGTTGACCTGGACGTCTTTCATCGCGGCCAGGATCTCGTCCCGGTCCGATACCGGTAACGCCGAGTTGGTCAGGAAGTCCCGAACAGGGGCGCTCCCCGTCGTCGTGCGGTAGAAGCGCCATCGTCGTCGAGCTGGGGATGGGATGCCACTCACCAACCCTCGGTGAGGCCGTTGGTCGTGGCGTCCGCCCCGCTGCGGACCCCGACGTAGCGCGACAGCGTGAAGGCGGCGTTGGCGTGCCCCAGCATCCGCGCCACCTGGGCACCGTCGATGCCGACATCGAAGAGCATCCAGCAGGCGGCGACGTGGCGCAGGTCGTGGGGATGCCACAGCGCCCGCTTCTCGTTCGTCATCGGCCAGCCGGCGACCTTGGCCGCCCGGTGCCACACCCGAAGGAACTGTCGGCGCTCGGCCAGGCCGCCGTCAGGTCCGGGGTACAGCAGCCCGCTGTCGCCACTCTTGCTACGGACATCCTCGACGTGGGCGGCCAGGGCGGGGGAGAGGCTGGCCGGGAAGATGGTGGTCCGCTTCTGGGCGTTCTTGGGCGCCTTGATCGTGCGGGCGTGGGCGGACTGCTCCACCGCCCGGGAGATGCGGATGCTGCGGTGAGGCTCGAAGTCGACATCGCAGGGCCGCAGGGCGATCAACTGACCCCAGCGGGCTCCGCAGCGATGAGCCAGGCGCATGGCCAGCGCCCAGGTCGGCTGGTCGTCGTCTACCAGCGCGTCGAAGAGGGCGGCGCACTGGACGTCGTTGGGTAGGGCGTCGCGGGGCACGAAGCCGGCGGCCTCGCCCTGATGCTCGGCCCGGGCCGAGTACCGCACCCCCCACATGGGGTCGACCTCCCGGGGCAGCCAGCGGCTCTTGTGGGCGAAGGTGACCAGGGAACGAAGCACCGACCCCACGCCCTGCACGGTGGCCGGAGCCAGACGGGCCCGTGCCGCGGTGATGACCTGCTCGGAGTCGGCCGGCGTCCAGGCTGACACGGCCACGGCGCCGAGACGGGGGAGTACCCAGCAGCGCAGGATGGCCTGCTGGCGCTCCTTGTATCGCACTGACCGCCCGCCGAGGTGCTCCAAGTACGCATCGGCCAGAGCGGCCACGCTGCGCGGACGATCAGGATCGGTGCGGATGGGAGCGTGGGCGGCGAGGTAGGCCTCGAGCCACGGGCCTTGGCCCGGGCGTCCTCGACACTGGTCAGCTTGTGGAAGACCCGGGCGCCGCTGGGGTCGGCGGCCACCACCCGGTAGCGCCGCTCGCCGCCCGAGGGGGCGTAGATTCGGGTGCCGTGCTCGAAGACGGCGAGAGGCTTCTTGCGGTAGTGCCGAGGACGGTCGGCGTCGGACATGCTTCCTCCTGATTCAGGACCATCAGAGGAAGCCCGAACGCACCAGAAAGACAAATCCGCGGGCTCGACGGATTTGTGCCCAACCATTGTGCCTCAGCAGGGTTGTGCCCGGCAAGCACCCCCATGACCAGCGCTTTCATCGCCGACCGGCCCCGAAATCGACTCTTCTCTCAAGGTGGAGACACGGGTTCGAATCCCGTTGGCGCTGCAAAGAAAGGCGCAGGTAACAGGCGGTTTGAGTCGAAGGCTTGAAGCGCCGCTTCGCCGTTCGCCACTCTATTGCCACTCCACCGGTGGCCGGAGGGAGTGGCAAGGGAGTGGCAGCGTGCCGGGATCGATGCACCAGCGGGGCAGCACCTGGGAGCTGAAGGTGTACCTGGGGCGCGACGCCGTCAGCGGCCCCAACCGGTGGGCCTATCAGTCCTTCAAGGGCGGCAAACGGGACGCCCAGCGGGCCCTGGCGGCGATGGTCCTCGAGGCCGAGCGCGGCGGGTTGGCCCGCACCGGCTCGACGGTCGCGACCTTCTGGAGGAGTGTTCACCCATGCCGCCCCGTCGTTCTCGCCCAAGAACGTCGTAGAGACCCGGGGCATCCTCGACCGCAACCTGGTGCCCTTCCTGGGCACCGTCCCGCTTGCCAAGCTGGGCGCCGCCGACCTCGACCGTTTCTACCGGCGGCTGGCGGACAAGGGGGGCCGGGCGGGGCGGCCCTGTCGCCGTCCACCATCCGCCGCACCCACGGCGTCCTCCACCGAGCCCTCAATCAGGGTGGCGCTGGGGCTGGCTGGCCCGCAACCCGGCGTCGTCGGCCACCCCGCCCCGGGTGCCCACGCCCGATATCCACCCGCCGTCACCGGCCGAGCTGGCCCGGCTGTTCGCGGCGGCCGGCGAGGCCGACCCCGACCTGGCCGACTTCATCCTGCTGGTCGCAGCCACCGGTGCACGCCGCAGCGAGCTGGTGGCGCTGCGCTGGTCCGACATCGACCTCGAGGCCGGGCGGTTTACCATCAGCCGCGGCGTGGTGGCCGGCCCCGACGGCCTGGTCGTCAAGGACACCAAGACCCACGCGGGCCCGCCGGGTGTCGCGCGGCGGCTGCGTGGCCGCGTTGTCGGCGCACCGGGAACGAGCCGACGAGCGCGCTGCGCTCTGCGGGATCGAGCTCGTGTTAGGGATCACGTACTGTTCAGCGCCGAGGTCGACGCAGGCACTCCCTGGCATCCGGATTCGGCCAGCCGGTCCTTCGCCCGGCTGTGCCGGCGCACCGGCGTCACCGGCATCCGTCTGCACGACCTCCGCCACTACGTGGCCACCCGGCTGCTGTTGGCCGGCGTCGACGTGCGCCACGGTGGCCGGCCGCCTCGGTCACCGCGACGCCGCCACCACGCTCAACGTGTACTCCCACTTCCTGGCCGAGGCCGACCGGGACGCGCCGACCTACTCGGGCGGATCTTCGACGACGCCGTGGGCGCCGGTCGGACCGCCGAGTGACGGCCGGCCGTGAGGAGCTGCGGCCGCACGTTCGTCCGGAGCCCATCACCGGCGACGAGCTGCTGGTCGTGCGGGGCGGGCCGGACACGGCAGCCAAGCTCGCCGCGCACGCACGGCGGATGCATCGCGCCTACGTCCTCGACGGCGAGCCGCTCTTCGGCCTCTCCGTGTTCGCCGCCCTCGACGACATCGGCGCGGCGTCCCTCGACGGGATCCTCTCGGGTCGGATGGCGACCTACCACCACGTGTAGTACGTGTCGGCTGCCGGCACGTTGGCGGCGGCCGCCTTCCCGCTGCTACCGACGTTCCGCCGGCCGCACGTCACCGTCGTGCTCGCCTCCGTGGCCGAGTTGGAGCTGGACCGCCTGCTGCAAGCCCTCGGGCCGGCGCAGCCCAACCCGTACCATGGAGGACAAGGACCGAAGCAGGTAACGCCATGGTCACCGTTGACATCACCGCAGACCTGAATACCGAGGATGAGACGGGCTTCTGGACCTTCCTCGACGAGGCCCGCGATCCGACACTCATCGTGCCCGGGGCCATCGTCGTGGCCGGCGACGCCGACGCCCCGGCGGTCACCGAGGTGGTCGACGTGGTCGACAAGGCCAGCGGGACGATCGTGCATCTCCGCCTGCTGCCGGGTGCCGTCGAGGATTACGAGGCGCTCGTCCGCCGCACGCTCAACCCGGCGTAACCACGTCGGCGGAGGTCTCATAGAAACGGCGCGAGAAATCGGGTCTGGAACGGCGTAGCCGTACATAGGCGCGTCTGCGACCACGTCGCCGGCCTCCTACGGACAGCAACGATCGTCGAGGAGCCGACCCGATCCGAGCGCTGTGGCTCGGTGCTCCTCCGCCACATCGACGTCTACGCGCCTGTCACAGGTGGAACGACATGGAACCAACCGGCTGACCCTCACCGTCGAGGAGGCCGCCCAGGTCCTGGGCATCTCTCGGACTCTCGCCTACGAGCTGGTCGCTCGCCACGAGCTCCCGAGCATCCGCCTCGGCCGCCGCATCGTGGTGCCACGCCGGGCGCTCGAGGTGCTCCTGGAGCACGCCTCGCCGGAGTCGGCGTGACCGCCCTGCGGATCGACTCGGGCGCCGCGCCGCTGCGCCGGCGCCTCGGACCGGTGCCGTGGTTCGTGCTGGAGGAGCTGGTCCTGCTGGCGGGCGCCGACTCGGTCGTGGAGACGAACGTCCGGGCCTGGCCGCCGGCCTGTCGCTCAACAAGGACACGGTGGCCCGAGCGCTCGGCCGCCTGCGGGCCGAGGGCCTGGTGGCGAGCGACCCGGAGCCGAACAAGGCCGGGCGGTTCGGCCGCGGCCAGTACCAGACCGGCGCCGTCCTCGGCCTCCAGCGCCTTGACGACGAGCAGCCGCACGCACGGTCCACCCAGCCCCGAACGCCCACAGCCGTCCCGCACCCGACGATGAGCCTCCAACTCAGCCTGATCGACGATGGTGTCGACGACGACGCCGCTCACTCGGACCCGCTGAGGCTGACGAGTGCTGGAGAGGATGACGCACTTGCACCAGGGGTGCGGGGCCGTGCCGCGCCCGTCCCGCGTGCCACGCAGGACGGTGGGGGACGGGCGCTGTGCTGAGCGTGGCGAAGCTGAAGGCCGAACGGCGCGCGTACTACTGCGATGCCCTCGCCGCCGGCCTGGACGACTACTACCTCGGCGTCGGCGAAGCGCCCGGCCCCTGGGTCGGCCGTGGCGCAGAGATCCTCGGGCTGGCCGGCGAGGTGGTCGACACCGGCGGCTTCGAGGCGATCCTCGCCGGCCGTGACCCCGCTTCGGGGACGCAGCTCGTCGAGCACCCTGTCCAGGTGCTCGGCTACGACGCCACCTTCTGCGCGCCGAAGTCCGTGTCCGTGTTGTACGGCCTCGGCTCGCCGGCGGTCGCTGCCCAGGTCCGGGCCGCCCACGACGCTGCGGTGGCGGCCGCCCTGGCCGCCTACGAGGACGTGGCGTGCCGGGCCCGGCGGGGCCACGCCGGCGCCACGCTCGCGGAGGCGGACGGTTTCGTCGGCGCCGCCTTCCACCACCGCACGAGCCGCTCCGGCGACCCCCACCTGCACACCCACGTCGTGCTCGCCTACCCGGTCCCCTACGGCGGGCGCTGGACCGCCCTCGACGGCCGGCGATGCTTCCCGTGGGCGAAGCCGGTCGGCCACCTCTACGAGGCCCAGCTGCGGACCGAGCTGACCCGGCGACTCGGCGTGCAGTGGGGGCCGGTGCGCAACGGCATCGCCGACATCGCGGCCGTGCCCACCCCGGCGCTGCGAGCCTTCTCCAAGCGCCGGGCCGAGATCGAGGAGCACCTCGAGGCGGTCGGTCGCAGCTCGCCGCGCGCCGCCCAGCTGGCCGCTTACGCCACCCGCCAGCCGAAGGACCACCACCGCCGTGCGGACGAGTTGCGGGCCGACTGGTGGCGCCAGGCGTCCGAGCTGGGCGTGACCGGAACCGCCCTGGCCGGATGGACCGGGCGCGGCCGGCGCGTGGAGCGGCCCGATCCCACCGACCCCGCCGTGCGGCGGCTGTTCGAGCGCCTGGGCGGCCCGGACGGGCTGACCGTCCGCCGCTCTACCTTATCGCCGGCCAGTGGTGCAGGCCGTGGCCGACGCCTTCGGACAAAGCGCCGATGTGCCCGACGTGGTTCGCCTGGCCAACGCCTTCGTGGCCTCCAACTACGTCACCGCCCTGCCCGTGCCCGACCGCTGCGGCGACGTGCTGCGCCGGCGGGACGGCTCGGTGGTGCCGCTCGAGGCCGATGGCGCCCGATTCACCACGCCGGAACTGCTGGCCATCGAAGAGGACCTGCTGGCCACCGCCGCCGCCCGCCGCCATGACGGCGTGGCCACGGCAGCCGTCGACGTGCTGCGCCGAGCGTTGGATCAGCGGGCCGGGCTGAGCACGGAGCAGAAGACGCTCGTGTGGGAGCTCTGCCGCAGCGGTCGGGGCGTCGACGTGGTGGTGGGCGCCGCCGGCACGGCAAGACGGCGGCCCTCGGCACGGCGAGGGAGGTGTGGGAGGCGAGTGGCTATCGGGTCGTGGGCTGCGCCCTCGCCGCTCGGGCGGCGGCCGAGGTCAGCCGGGGCGCCGGCATCCCGGCGTCGACCATCCACCGCCTCCTGGCTTCCACGGCAGGCGGGCGCCTGCCCGAGCGGTGCGTCCTCGTAGTCGACGAATGCGGCATGGTGGGGACCCGCCAGCTCGCACGCCTCCTCGACTTGGCCGCCGCCAGCCAGGCCAAGGTCGTCCTTGTCGGTGACCACCGTCAGCTTCCCGAGGTGGCGGCCGGCGGCGCCTTCGCCGCCCTCGCCCGCACCGTCGGGGCGGTCACGCTGCGCCGCAACCGCCGCCAGGTCGAGCGGTGGGAGCGGGAGGCTCTGGCCGCCCTGCGGGACGGCGACCCGCAGCGGGCCGTCGACCGCTACGTCGCCGCCGGCCGGGTCCGGGTCGGCGACGACACGAGGACCGTCCAGGCGGCGATGGTCGAGGACTGGTGGACGGGGCGGGCTCGCGGCCAGGAGCTGTTGATGATGGCCGGCCGCAACACCCAGGTGGAGGCGCTCAACCGCCAGGCCCGCCGGCGCATGCGGGAGGAACGCCAGCTGGGTGATGACGAGGTGGTCGCCGGCGGCCGGGCGTTTGCCGTCGGCGACGTCGTGATCGCCGTCCACAACGACTACCGGCTGGGGCTGCTCAACGGAACGCTCGGGACGGTGAGCGCGGTCGACGTCGGGCGCAGCCGCCTCCAGATGGCGACGGACGACGGCCGCTCGGTCGATGTGCCGCGCCGGTACCTCCAGCTAGGCTAGGCCGCCTCCAGCACGGCTACGCCACGACCGTCCACAAGGCGCAGGGCGCCACCGTTGACGCCACCCTGCTGCTCACCGACGACCAGTCGGTCCGCGAAGCCGTCTACACCTGTTGACGGCGGCGGGCGGCCAACAGGCCAACCGCATCTACGTCGTGAGCGACGACGTCGAGGCCGTTGAGGCGCACCTGCCGCGGCCAGCAGCCAAGGACGGCCTGGCCTTGCTCCGCACTGCCGTCGAGCGCTCCGGCGCCCAGGAACTGGCCACGCCGCGCCGGCGGGCGATTCGCCGGCGGCGAGACCGCGGGCGCGCCTGTCACGGCGTTCGGTGCGGTGGTCGACTGCCGGATAACAATCCATGTATGAGGGTGCGGTGTGCGCGGGGTGCGTTCGGGGCGGCGCCGGCAAGGCCTGCTTGTAGGAGGAAAGGGGGGCGAGCAGGCAAGGGCGGTGACCAGCTCGAGCTCCTCGTTGTCGAGGCGGCCCCCC
>JALYMX010000191.1 GCA_030773495.1 Actinomycetota bacterium
GACCGCCCCTCCGCCCTCACCGGGCGCCGGGGCGGAGCGGCGCGGTGGCGGCGGGAGCGGTGCGGGCAGCTCCTCGGCCGCGGCCATGGGCTGGGTACTGTAACGGCGATGGCGGCGCCGGAGGCCACCGAGCGCTTGCGCCTCACCCCCCGCTCCGCCGTCGCCGCGGTGGCCCTGCTGGGGCTCACCCTGGCGGTGCTCGCCCTCCTGTCCGCCTCGCGGCGGGTCCTCGGATGGGTGGCGGCCGCCGCTGCCATCGCCGGCCTGGCCTGGCCCGCCGTCGCCCGCCTGGGGCGCCACGTCCCGCGCGGCGTCGCCGTCGCCGTGGTCGTCCTCGCCGGCGTGGGCGTGGCGGGCGTGACGACGTGGCGGGTCGTCGAGGGCATCGGCGACGAGACGAAGCGCCTGCGCCGCGCCGCCCCTGCCGCCGTCCGCCGCATCGAGCAGCGCGACGGGCGCCTGGCCGAGTTGGCCCGAGAGGCGAGGTTGGCGCAGCGTACGAGGCGCTTCGTGGAGGAGGTCCCCGAGCGGCTCCGCGGCGGGACGCCGGCCGAGGCCCTGCGGGCGGCGGCAACCCGTGGCGTGGCGTACCTGGCCACGGGGGTGCTGTCGGTGTTCTTCCTGCTCCACGGGCCGCGGCTGGCCGCCTCCGCCGCCGACCAGGTGCGCGACCCACGACGGCGGGCCCTGTTGGAGCGAGCGGCCGCCGCCGCCTTCGCCAGGGGGTTCGGCTACGCGCGGGGCACGGTCGCCATGGCGCTGGCCGCCGGGCTGTTCGCCTACGCCGTCGCCTCGGTGGCCCACGTCCCCGGCGCGGCGCCGCTCGGGCTGTGGGTCGCCCTCTGGGACGCCGTGCCCTACTTCGGCGCGCTGGTAGGCGCCGCCCCCGTCGTGGTGCTGGGAGGGGCGCAGAACCCGGCGCAGGGCCTGGTCCTGGCCGCCGCCTTCGTCGGCTACGAGCTGGTGGAGACCTTCGTGGCCCAGCGCCGGCTCGAGCGGCGCACGGTGCACGTCGGCCCCTTCCTCACCACCGCCGGCGGGTTCGCCGGCCTGGAGCTCTACGGCCTCGGCGGGGCCCTGTTCGCCATCCTCGCCCTGGCGCTGGCCATGGCCGCCCTCGACGAGCTGGCGCCGCCCGCAGCGACGACGCGGGCAGGCGGGAGCGCTCAGCCGCCGTAGCACATGCGGGTGTCCTCCATCCGCAGCACGGCGACGTCCTCCGGCCCCTGGAACCCGGCGTCGACGACCTCGCCGATGAACAGGACGTGGGTCCCGGTGCGCACCTCCTGGCGCACCTCGCAGTCCACGAAGGCCACCGCCTGGTCGAGCACCGGCGCGCCAGTGCGACCGTCGTGATAGGCGAAGCCGTTGAGGGTGCGGGCCTCGGTGTCGACGTCCACCGGCTTGGTGAACTTGCGCACGATGGCGCGGTCCTCACGCGAGATCACGCACATGGTGAACACGCCGCCCTCCCGGATCAGGTCGCAGGTGAGCGCGGCGGTCTCGACGGCGATCCCGACCAGCTTGGGGTCGAACGACAGCTGGGTGGCCCAGTTGAGGGTCATGGCGTTGCGCCGCTCGCCGGCCCGGCTGCCCACGACGTACAGCCCGTAGGGCATGGTCCACAGCACCCGGCGCCGCAGCTTGTCGTACTCCTCCGGGTCGGCGCCGGGCGGGAAGGGCGCGACCGGGCCGGAGGAGACGGGCACCGGCGAAAGCTACCCGCTGGCCGCCGCCGGGATCACGACGTGGGCACGAACCCCTGGCGCATGGTGTTCTCCGTGACCACCCGGGGGTCGAGGAACTGCAGGAGGTAGTCGGGCCCGCCGGCCTTCGACCCCACCCCCGACATGCCGTAGCCGCCGAACGGCTGGCGCCCCACGACCGCCCCGGTCATGGCCCGGTTGACGTACACGTTGCCCGCCCGGAGCTCCTCGGTGGCCATGCGCACGTGGGCCGGGGAGCGCGAGAACACCCCGCCGGTCAATGCGAAGTGCGTGTCGTTGGCGATGGCCAGGGCCTCGTCGAAGTCGGCGGCGCGGAACACGGTGAGCACGGGGCCGAAGACCTCGTCGGTGGCCAGGCTGGAGGACCGGGCCACGTCGCCCACGATGGCCGGCCCCACGAAGTACCCCTGCGCCGGCACGTCGTCGCGGGCGAGGAGCACGGTGCCCTCCCGGGGCGCCCCCTCCACGCACGCCCGCACCCGCTTCCACGCCTCGGCGTCGATGAGCGGCCCCACCTTCACCCCCATGGAGCGGGGATGGCCGAGGGGCAGCTCGGCGGCGTGGCCCACCAGGCGACGGACCAGCTCGTCGTACACGGCGTCGACCACCACCAGCCGCGACGCCGCCGAGCACTTCTGGCCGGCGTACCCGAAGGCGGAGCTGGCGATGGCGGGGACGGCCTGGTCGAGGTCGGCGTCGGCGTCCACGACGAGGGCGTTCTTGCCGCCCAGCTCGGCGATGACCCGCTTCACGTGGCGCTGGCCGGGCCGGCGGGCGGCCGCCTCCTGGTTGATCCGCAGGCCCACGTCGAGCGACCCCGTGAAGGCCACCAGAGCGACGTCGGGGTGCTCCACCAGCCGGGCGCCCACCTCCTCGCCGATCCCGGGCACGAAGCCGAGGACCCCGGGCGGCAGGCCGGCGGCCTCGAGGGCCTGCACCAGCCGGTAGGCCACCGCCGGCGTCTGCTCGGCGGGCTTGAACACCACGGCGTTGCCCGCCACGAGGGCGGCGCTCACCATGCCGGTGGGGATGGCCAGGGGGAAGTTCCAGGGCGCGATGACCACGGCGACGCCCTTGCCCACGTAGCGCAGGGAGTTGGCCTCCCCGGGGGGGGACTCCACCACACCGCCCCGGTCCAGGCGGAGCATCTCCCGCCCGTAGTACTCGCAGAAGTCCACCGCCTCGCACACGTCGGCGTCGGCCTCCGCCCATGGCTTGCCCGCCTCGAAGACCTCGAGGGCGGCCAGCTCCTCGCGCCGGGCCCGCATCCACTCGGCGGCGCGGAACAGCACGGCGGCCCGCTCCACCGCCGGCGTGCGCCGCCAGCCCTCGGCGGCCCGAACGGCGACGGCGACGGCGTCGTCCGCCTCGGG
>JALYMX010000192.1 GCA_030773495.1 Actinomycetota bacterium
GGCCAGCACACCGGCCCGCACCCGCCCGGCGCCGTCCTCGACCACGCCGGCCAGGGGCGCGTAGTTGGCGGCCACCGCACCGTGGTCGAGGACGGCGGTGCGCACGACGGCGAGGGTGAGCCGGGCATCGTCGGTGAAGGCGTCGGGATACGAGAACCCGGCGGCGACCAGGTCGCGACGCACGGCGGGCAGCGCTTCGTGCACCTCTGTTGGCGCCAGCCGCCGGTGGCGCCCGAGGTGCAGCCCGCCGCTCAGGTCGTAGGCCCACAAGGCGGCGGCGTACCCCCTCGCCACCGCCGCCGTGGTCGCCCCGCCGCCACCGAGCAGCGGCAGCACGAACCGCAGAGGGCGCACGAGGTGCGGCGCGTTGGCCAACAGGCGCCGGCGCTCGGCCAGGTTCTCGCGCACCAGCCGGTACTCCCGCTGCTGCAGGTAGCGCAGCCCTCCGTGCACCAGCTTCGAGGACTGCGAGGAGGTGCCCGACGCGAAGTCGCCCCGCTCCACCAGGGCGGTGCGCAACCCGCGGGCGGCGGCGTCGAGGGCCACGCCCGCCCCCGTGATCCCCCCGCCCACCACGAGCACGTCGAACTGCTCTTCGCCCAGACGGCCCAGGGCGTGGGCCCGGTCGAAGCTGCCCCTGGTCATCCCTCCGACATCGCCGCGTACGGCGTGCGGAAGCCGTCCTTGAGCAGCACGCCGGCTTGGCGACGGGCCCGCACGAGCAGGACGGCGGCCAGCACGAGATAGACGACCCCGGTGACGATCCGGACTTCGTCGTGGATGGCCTCCGGTCCCACGGCGCCGGCCACGAACTGCACCAGGAACAGCCCGAGCAGCGCGCCGGCCTCCCGGATCGACATGGACAGGTTGACGAGGATGGCCACGGCAAAGGCGGACTGGGCGGCGGTGAGGAACAGCTCCTCCCGCTGGTGGGCGTCGACGGGGAGGCCGGCGAGCTCTCCGGCGGCGATGGCGAAGGCGATGGGCAGCGTGCCGACCAGCAGCGTCCACTGGTTGACCTTCGACGACACCAGCGTCCCCAGGGCGGCGTTGGTGTTGAGCCGCCACGCGTAGAGGCAGGCCACCAGCAGCTCGGGGGCCTCGGAGGCCAGCGGGGCCAGCCACTGGACCAGGAGGAACTCGCTCACCCCGAGCGACTCGCCGGTGGCCACCAGGGCCTCGGCGAAGTGCTCGGCGACGAGCAGGATGACCACGGCGGCGAACACGAACAGCCCCACGACGCTGGCCCGCCGCGCCCCCTTGTCGAACGTGCCGATCCACTGGGCCGGCCCCACCAGGTGGGGCTCCTCGGCCGGCGCTCTGGAGATGCGCACCGTGTAGAGCACGAAGATGGTGACG
Source organism: Actinomycetota bacterium (assembly GCA_030773495.1). Taxonomy (GTDB): domain Bacteria; phylum Actinomycetota; class Acidimicrobiia; order Acidimicrobiales; genus JALYMX01. The sequence goes on from JALYMX010000192.1 coordinate 1,360, forward strand.
AGCACGGCGGCGTCGATGAGGGTGACTGAGGGCTTCAACGGCAGGGTCAGCGAGTACAGGGTGGCGACCGTCAGGTAGGACAGCTCGACGGAGTGGGTGCGCTCGAGGCGGATCTCCCGGCCCTTCTCGGCGTCGCCCTTGGCCTTCCAGCGCCGCCAGGCGATGAACCCGACCACGCTCCAGCCCACCCCGATGAGCAGCCGGTTGGCGCCCGTCATGTTGGCCAGGGCCAGCGAGCAGGGCGACTCGGTCCCCTCGCCGAGGGGCAGGCACTGCCGGCCGGTCTGCTCGAACGAGTTCCCGCCCTTGATGGCGAACACCAGGTCCACCGCGTACTCGGGCAGCACGGCGATGAACGCCAGCACGGCGATGGCCAGGCCGGCGGAGATGTCGAGCTGGGCGACCTCGGCGGCCCACGAGAGCAGGAAGGCGGCGCCCACGATGGCCAGGCCGAACGCCACGGCGAGGACCGGGTCCGACAGGTGGGCGTCGCTGAGGCGGAGGACGACGCCGGGGACGGTGGTGGCGGCGGCCAGGGCAAGGGCCACGCGCTGGCGGCGGGGGTTGGTTCGCTCGCCGATGGCCTCCTCGGTGGTCGTCATCCGGCCATCCTACGGGCGAGGTCCACGCCGATGGTGGCCGACCCACCAGGTCCGCCCCCCGTAAGGTCGCGGCATGGCGAACCTGAAGGGCACGACCACCGAGCAGAACCTGCGATTGGCCTTCGCCGCCGAGAGCGAGGCGGCCGGTCGCTTCTCCTACTACGCGCAACGGGCCGAGGCCGAGGGCTACCCCGACATCGCCGCCCTGTTCCGCGATCTGGCCGCCGGGGAGACCAACCACGCCTTCGGCCACCTGGACCTCCTGGCCGGGTCGGACCCGGGTGCCGGCGACGCCGGCGCGTCGACCGAGGACAACCTCAAGGCGGCCATCGAGCACGAGACGCTCGACTACACCGAGGTCTACCCCGTGTACGCCCGTACGGCGCGCGACGAGGGCTTCCCCGAGGTGGCCGACTGGTTCGAGACCGTGAGCCGCGCCGAGCGCAGCCACGCCGGCCGGCTCACCGCCGGCCTGGCGAGCCTCACCTGACGGTGAGCGGGAGCGAGGGCCTCTCCCGGCGCCACTTCCTCGCCCGGCTGGGGCGGGCCGGCGTGGCGGTGGCAGCCGCCGGGGTGC
>JALYMX010000193.1 GCA_030773495.1 Actinomycetota bacterium
GAGCGGAACGCTCCGGGGCCCTGCACAGTTCCGCTCGAAGCTCAGTGGGCCCGGACGAGCACCCGGCGGACAAGCACGGCGAGGCCGAGCACGCCCACGCCGAGCATGGGCAGCACGGGCGTCCCGCCGGTGCGGGGCAGCTCGACCACCGGGACGATCGGGGCCGCCTGAGCGCGCGTGCCGCCGACGCCGGCCTCGGCGTGGGCCAGGCTGAGCAGCACGCCGCCGCCGATGCCCTTGAGGGCGTGGATCTTCACGGCGTCGGCCACCGCACCGACGGTGCCGTCGGGGTTGGTGACGGTGCGGCCGGCGGCGGCCACGATCTCGGTCTCCAGCGGGGTGCCCTCGGTACCAGGGACGATGAAGCTCTGGCCCACGGGGACGGCGATGTCCCGGCCGATGCCGAGGCTGTTGGTGAGGACGGTGTTCAGGCGGACCCGCACGAGGGCCGGGTCGACGGTCGGGGTGGAGGAGCCGGTGGCCCGGTCGTACACAGCCCTGGCCTGGGCCTCGCCCACGATGATGGTCGCCAGGGGCTCGGTGGAGATGGCCTCGCCGACCTCGGGCGTGGGCAGCAGGCGGATCTCGGCGCCGGTGGACCGAGCGGTCGAGGTGACCCGGCCGGCCTCGGTGACCACCGAGGAGGTGGACTCCCCGGCCGACACCTCGAGGGTCTTGGTCTCGACCACGCTGTCGATCACGTCGCCCACCGTGGTGGTGAGGTCGCAGGTGACGGCGAGGGCGCCGCACACGGCGCCGAGGGTGGTCTCGACGGTGCCCGTGACCGCCCCGGTGAGCGGGGCCACGGCGCCGAGCAGGTTCTGCCCGCTGAGGTCGACGCTGGCGACCGAGCCCTGGCTCCTGGCGACGGGGTTGTTGTCCACGACGGAGGAGCTGGCCGACCCGCAGGCGATGCCGACGTTCAAGATGTCGCCCACGGGCACGGCGGCGGCGCAGCTCTCGGGCTTGACGTCGGAGCCGGTCCCGGTGATCTCGGCCCGCTGGGTGGCGCCGGTGACGCCGAGGGACCCGGCGCCCTCGGCGACGGCGGTGAGCGCCGAGGTCACCTTGGCCGTGGACACGCCGAGCGTGACCCTGGGAAGCGAGAGAACGCTGAGGTCGAGTGCGCGGCCGGCCGCGCTGCCCACGTACGACTCGGCCGTCTGGGCCGGGGCGGGCGGGGCGGTGAAGACGCTCGCGAGTGTGATGGCGCCTGCCGCTGCAGCGAGCCGTCGGGTCCTTGCCATTGTTCGTGTTCCCTTTCGTTGACTGTGACGCCCGCCCACCTCAGGTCAGGCCCGTCATGACCAGCCACCAGTAGACGCTCCAGCCGGCGGTCGATGACGCCCATTGCTCGGAAAGTCTCGCCCCGACATTAACGATTTGGTCCCCCTGCCCGGACCGGGACGTACTCCTGCCGCATGGACGCTCGGCCCAAGAGCAGGATATCGGGAAAAAGCGCCCGGAGCATGGGGACGAAGACCGACGTTCGGTACGAAACGCGGGCGGTGACCGCCGCGGGATCGAGCGCGCCGTCGGTGGCTGGCCCGACCCGGACCTCGAGGCGAGCGGGGTCGAGGGGGACGGCGGCCAGCGCCGCCCGCCGAGGCGCCCCGGGTGACGGGTTCACCGCCGCCTCCCGGGCCGCCTCGCGGGCGGCGTGGACGACGAGGACCTGGTCCCGAACGACCAGCCCGGTCTGGGCCACGAGCAGGACCACGACGGCCACCAGAGGCAGGACGAGGGCCAGCTCCACGGCGGCCTGGCCGCGCTGAGCGGGACCGGGCGGGGCGGGGGTCACCGCGCCCGGGCCAGCAACCGGTCCATCACGCCGTCGAGGAGGCGACCGACGCGGTCGGTGCGCGCCGCCCACGCCGTCACGAGCAGGGCGACGGCGGCCGCGCCGAGGAGGACCAGGGCGTACTCGGCCGAGGCCTGGCCCCGTTCGTCGGGGCGGCGCCGGCGACCCGCCGGGCGGCGGGCGGAGAGGACGAGGAGGTGGGACTGGACGAAGACGTACGTGGCGAGCATGTGCTCCTCCGTTGCGCAGTGGTGGTCAAAGGCGCAGCTCCCGCAGGGCGCCGGCGATGAGAGGCGCCACCGTGAGCAGCGCGAAGGCGGGGAGGACGCACAGCACGAGGGGGAAGAGGAGGAGCACGGGCACCCGGCGGGCCGCCTCCTCGGCCTGCCGCAGGCGCTGGCGGCGCACCTCGGCCGCCAGGCGCTCGAGGGCGGGGAC
>JALYMX010000194.1 GCA_030773495.1 Actinomycetota bacterium
GGCGAGCGCGACCAGCAGCGGCGCGCTTCCCCGATCTCCGTCGGGCTCCGAGGAGGTGGACCTGGCGTCGAGCTCGGAGCCGGGACCACCGGTCGTCGCCGCCTCGTCGGCCAGCGCCGTCCCGGTGGCCTCGACCGGCACCATCGTCGGCGGTGCCGTCGAGGCGTCGCCGGCAGAGAGCCCGCACACCGACTGGGCGACGATGAGGTCGCCGACGGCGACGTCGCCGAGGAGGTACATGTGGGCCGCCCGCACGATGATGGTGTCGCCGTCGACGATCTGCTCGTTGAACACCACGCGGAACCGGTCGCCGACGTGGTCGATCGTTCCCTCGACCACCGTGTTGGGCCGCGGGTCCGCGGGGATGTCGACGGTGGTGGCGGGCAACTGGGTCTCGGCGTTGTAGGACGTCTCCACGATCCCTTCGGTGACCTTCACCGAGCCGGTGACGCCGCCCTCCTCGGCCCGGCACGTGCTGCTCATGCCCGAGGCGATGAGGGGCCCGGGCCCGACGTCGACCACCGATGCCGAGCTGGTCACGAACGCTCCCGGGCCGGTCCTCCCCTCGGTGCTGGCCCTCAGCTCACCCGAGGGCTTGCTGGCCTGTTCCTCGAAGCGGCCGCCGAAGATGGTGGCAGGACCGAACTGGGCGACGAGCTCGGGGAGGGACCGGGCCTCCTTGCCGCCGCCCGGCGGCAGCACCACGGCGGGCGCTGCTCCCACCTGGGTGGGAGGACCTCCGAACAGGCCGACCTTGACGAAGGCGCCGTAGGCGCTGCCGTTGAGCTCCGACACCGTCGCCGGCGCCGGCGGCGCGCCCGCGCCACTGATCAGGACAGCCGAGAGGACGACGGTGACCAGCCGGGCCGGCCTCCTGGCACCACCGTTGGCCCACGCCCACATCACGTCGCGCACCACTCCCCATGGACGATGATCGCGGCGCGTGCCGTGCGGCACGCCGGTCCCGACGGTAGCGGGACTCTTCGCGCACCCTCAATAGGTGCCTGCCGCACCTACTGGGCGCCGGTGCGCCGGACCTCGGTTCCCGTCGTGCGCCCCGTGATGTACGGCTGCTTGTTGTACACGTCGGGGATGCCGGGGCCGAAGCCCCCCGGGGTGAAGTACCACTGGTCGAACACCTGCTTGCGGAACACGTAGAAGAAGGTCGTGTAGTAGAGCATGGCCACCGGGAGGTCCTCGGCCACGATCTGCTGGAGGCGGCCGACCAGGCGCTTGCGCTCCTCCACGTCGTAGGTCGCCCGCTGGGCGTCGATCAGGCGGTCGACCTCGGGGTTCGAGTAGCCCGTGGCCTTGTGCGAGGGGTTCGGCGGCTTGGAGTGGTAGACGCCCCGCATGATGTCGGGGTCGCCACTCGGCCCCACGCCCGACGCCCCCGGGTACGACGTGATCAGCAGGTCGTAGCTGCCCTGGAGCTTGGTGCCGAACACCCGCACCAGGTCGATGCGCTGCAGGTCGATGTCGAGGCCCACCGCCTTGAGGCTCTGGGCCGTCACCTCGGCCAGGGCGATGGGGACGACGTCGGGGACGTACAGCGTGTACCGGAGCGGGCTGCCGTCGGGGTTGGTGCGGGTACCGTCCCGGCCCGACCGCCGGTACCCGCCCTCGTCCAGCAGGCGCTCGGCCTCGGCGCGGTCGAACGGGTAGTCCCGCACCTCGGGGTTGTAGTACGGGTGCGAGGGCGGGAGCCAGCCCTGGCTCCCCACCTGCCCGTTGCCGGTGAGCAGGCGCTCGACCATGTCGTTGCGGTCGATGGCATGCAGGCAGGCCCGGCGGAAGCGAAGGTCGGCCAGCGCGCCACCCCGGCTGATGTTGAAGAACAAGGGGAAGGCGAAGCCGGCGTCGCGGGTGACGATGCCGTACTCGGGGTTGTCCCGGAACGGACTGAGCTCCGCATCCCGCGCTCCCTCGGCGGCAGCGGCGGCGGCATCGAGCTGGCCGACGCGCAGGGCGGCGAGGGGAGGATCGGCGGGACGCATCTCGATGCGCCGCACGAACGGTCGACCAAGGAAGTACCCGTCCTTGGCGACGTACGACTCCGTGTCCTGGGCCACGTTCCGCGAGTCCAGGGTGTAGGCGCCGGTGCCGATCAGCGCCTGGGGGTGGTACTTCGACTCCGCCGACATTGGGTCGGGGATCTTCGACCAGATGTGCTCCGGCACGATGGGCATCGTGCCGAGCACCTGCTGGAGGAACGTGGCGTCGGGCCGCTCCAGGCGGAACTCCACGGAGCGCTCGCCCGTCGGGACGACCTCGGCGCCCGGGGTGGGGACGCCCACCAACAACGGGGTGAAGGTCTGCGAGGTGTAGTACTCGTAGGTGAAGGCCACGTCGCGGGCGGTGACCGGTCTGCCGTCGTCCCACCGCACGTCCCGGAGGTCGAGCACGTAGGTCAGCCCGTCCTCGGATCGGGTGTACGACGACGCCAGCCACGGAAGCTGCTCGCCGGTGGAGTCGGGCCAGGTCAAGGTGTCGAACAACAGGCTCATCCGCCAGTAGCCCGGGCCCGCGGTGTAGGTGAACGGCGAGGGGTAGCCCAGCTGGGTCCAGGACACCACGCGCA